>JAFAQB010000108.1 GCA_019246625.1 Nitrososphaeraceae archaeon | reverse complement strand
GGAAGCAAAAAATGCTGCCGATACACAAATAGTTACTTTCCCATCTAATGCTATTTATCAAATACAGTTGCAGATTAAAGGTCTTCAGAAGACAGGACAGACAATCGACCTTACACGAAATGGTATCGCAAGAGGATACGTGGTTGTCCCAGAATTTCCTTCAAGCTCTGCTACAATCTTTCTAGTCGGAGTATTATTTGGAACCTTGTTAATAATACAGAGAAAAAGGAGGATTATGTAAATATAAGCCCACCTCTTTTGTCAATCAGCGGTTGTATAATGGTTCTCAGTTAATAATGCAACAAATAAATGATGTCTATATTAACAATGATTGATGGATATTCTTCTAATAAACTAAATATGCTATGAGTATGTGTAACAACTCGTAATTCTAGCCGTTATAAATTTATTACATATGCCTGTTAGTTACGCTTACTTATTCATAGATATTTGCGCATATCGGTTGTTCTAGAATCCTTCAGGCAATGAAGACAAAGTGAATAAGTTTGTTATGATAAGTAACTAATAGTAGCGAATTTAAATATACTAAATTGACCGTAATGATAGACTATGGGTGAAACGATCGAGATAGATAGCTTTGAGATAAATTTCTCATTTCGATGTCCTAAATGTGATTATTTAAACGAGGAAATTTCGGCAAATGATCTCTCAAGTGGTAATTCTGAATGTGGGATGTGTGAAACGACATTCAAGGTAGAGGGTTTGGATGCTTTGAAAATTACGGCAATATTAGATTGAATGATTTAATAAAACCCACAATACCAACAAGAATTAAAATATATCATAATATATACTCAATAGCTGATTAAATGATCCTGGCAAGTAGAAATGTGATTGAGGGTCCATCAAGGGCTCCCCACAGGGCGATGTTTAAGGCTATGGGCCTGAAAGATGAGGATCTGGAAAAGCCTATAGTTGGAGTCTCCTCCACATGTAATGAAGCCACACCATGTAATTTGCATCTTGGTAAGCTAGCACAAAGTGCTAAAGAAGGAGTAAAAGATTCTGGCTGTACACCGAGGGAATTTACATCTATTGCCGTTTCTGATGGAATAGCAATGGGTCATGAAGGAATGAAAGCCTCACTGGTAAGCAGAGAGGTTATTGCTGATTCAATTGAAATAATGATGAGAGCTCATCAGTATGACGCTCTTGTCGGAATATCTGGTTGTGACAAGAGTTTGCCTGGAACATTAATGGCTATGGCTCGTCTAAACTTGCCGAGTATATTTGTCTATGGTGGTACTATTTTGCCGGGGATCTGGAATGGTAAAGATGTAACAATCCAAGACGTTTACGAGGCGGTAGGGTCGTACGAAACAGGCAGTATGAGTTTGTCCCAACTAATAAGTTTGGAAAATGTTGCGTGTCCGTCTGCTGGCTCATGTGCAGGAATGTATACTGCCAACACTATGGCTTCCATAGGCGAAGCAATTGGGATGTCATTGCCGGGAAGCGCTTCGCCTTTCGCTGAAAGTGAGCGAAGACAACAAGTATGTTATGATACTGGAAAAGCAATTTACAATTTAATAGAAAACAATATTCTTCCTAGTGATATCATGACTTTTGAAGCATTTGAAAATGCGATTGCTATGGCAAACGCTATAGGGGGTTCGACCAATGCGGTTTTGCATATTTTAGCTATTGCTAGAGAAGTTGGTGTAAAACTGAAAATGAATGATTTTGAAAGAGTTCGCAGAAGAACTCCTCATATCGCAAACATGAGGCCCGGTGGACTTTATGTGATGGCAGATCTTGACAAGATTGGGGGGATTCCTATAATTTTGAAAAAATTGCTTGAGAAAGGATTGTTCCATGGAAATGTAACGACAGTCACTGGAAATACTGTGAGAAAGAATATCGAATCATTGCCCTTTGCTGAAGCAGAGAGCCAAGATATAGTGAAACCGATTGAAAATCCAATCCATACTCAAGGTGTACTTAGGATCCTGTACGGTTCGTTGGCCCCAGAGGGTGCTGTCTTAAAAATTGCGGGTGTAACAAACAACAAGTTCATTGGAAAGGCCAAAGTATTTGATGCAGAAGAAGATGCGTTCAAAGCAATCTCAAATAGACGTATTGTCCAAGGTGATGTTGTAGTAATCAGATATGAAGGGCCAAAAGGGGGGCCGGGCATGAGAGAAATGCTAGCGGTTACTGCAGCCCTGGTTGGTCAAGGACTGGGGGAAAAAGTAGCAATGGTGACTGATGGAAGATTCTCTGGAGCAACCAGGGGATTTATGATAGGTCACGTTTCGCCTGAAGCAATGGTTGGAGGGCCTATCTCGTTGGTAAAAGATCACGATCAAATCGCTATTGACACCCTAAAAGGAAAGGTCGACCTAATGATATCAAAAACAGAACTTAACAAGAGAAAGAAAAAGTGGAAACCAATAAAACCACACTACAGAAGAGGTGCAATAGCTAAATATTCCTCGCTAGTACGGTCTGCATCAGATGGTGCGGTAACTGTTGCTTTGTAGAGGACGTGGATACAACATAGGAACTATTAGTATGGCTAACTATCATCAACACTAGATGCTTCTTTAATGTGAATAATGCCTTAAATGAAGTCAGATTATCTGATCTTCATGTGGAATGAAGTAGGATAGTTTTGAAATTTCTCTAGGAAGAAGAACGACTTGTCTATTTTTATTGAGGTTATAAAAAATCGAAAGGGCAATAGTATGGAACATATTTAATGATTCAAAAAAGTCATTCGACTGATGAGTATTTGAATCATTATCATATCTCCAATTAATTTATTTATGCTTGTCTGGAATATCAAGACCTATCTGATTCAAAACAGTGTACATTATGTATGCATCTCCAAAAATCCAAACCCGCAAGTTTATCATATTGTCTACGCTAAATACAATTGACCTTTTAATTCCCTGATATTCATTGGCCCAATTTTCCTTATTATTTGCAACCTACAAGTAGGACCTAATTAAGAATTAGTACAGTCTTGCCATTATATAACCGAAAATTATGGTTTAGTAGGACAATTTAAGTGGTATTTCTGATGCATTTTCTAGGTAATGCAGTGGAGATGGTAACGGGCACAGGATGTGAGAAGTTGGTCAAACGAACTGGCAATGAGATTACTCTCTTTACAAATCTCGAGACTGGAAGCTTTAGGATGAATATATAAGAAATTTTTCAAATATTATAAAAGAACCTGTGAATGTCCCTGACAATGCAGCTGCACTAGATATGATACGCATACCCATCTTTCGTGTATCTGATATGAAAGATATTGCCCAATTAAGAGAAAAATGAATAGTGATAAGACTACAGGTTATAGTAGCATTTAACCACTGCGAGCAATAATTAGCAGCATCCAAGAAGAACCAACAGAAGACCTAAGAAGGGAGATAGTAAAATGGTTAAGGTATATGAATGATCTGCATAGGCATCCGATTTATACACTTAACCCAGGTTAACAGCAGACAAGGCGGGTGTTACATTTGAACAAATTATGGAGTACCAAGGAATAGACGGCTTCATCAAGCTATTCATCAGATAAGATAGGAAAAGAATTTTTTATGGAAGGCTATACACACTAGAGCATAACTGTATTAGTTTCGTCAACCCCTTCTTTTGCTAATATATTATTATATAAATTCTCAGCTTCTTCTATTAGCATGTCTGTGTTAACGTCTGATGATCCTGATTAAGAACCAGCCTAGCAACTGATAAAACGCATACAATCATACCCATAACAAAATGTTTATTCATGGTTTAATCAAGACTAGGATGTATTAAAGCAAATAGTTCTCTTCAACTTCATATATCCAGATGCACATCCGAGGATATCGTATGGAATATAAAATTGGATATAATGACGATCAAGGATTCGGAAGGTATTGCAGTTGAGACAGCAGGTTAAGTCGTCGGTCAAGTATTACATCTTATCATTTGAATTCACTCGATATTACCTGCTCTCTGTCTAAGGCTTTCGTCAAAAGGACTCGTCAAACTGAAGCTTAATCGAACAAGCGTGGCTCTATATATATAGCAATCGTTCTAAAATTATCCAACCGAAGATGACTTAAAAATTGACGAGATATTATTAAAGTGAAGATATTCTAGGAAGCCTATATCCTAATTGCTTAAGTTATATTATCTAACGATCGTAAGAATTTTGTGAAATCCGTTAAATGCTGTTTTATCATATTTTTATCTTGCCTTCATCTCTGAAATTTATAATTAGGATTTGGCATCTCTATTTGTTCGCCTACACATGTGTCTTCTTTCAATCTGCCACCTCGTATTCGGGTTTTGGCTACTTAGTCGTTCGCGAATCGATATTCTTATCATATGGATATGTCTATCATTAGTTAGGCCAATCCCCTCATTGTCGCTAGTTACGCAGTTGCTCCAAGAGAATAATTAGTTGATGGTCAACAGGATGCGCTATTACCAATGCCCATAAAGAAGACCAGTATTTACTGTAATTACTGTGCTAGGGTACTGGAAAGCCTGTATGTCTGGGTTGCAAAGAATCGCCTGCATTCTCAGTTAATACGGAGCCTCGACGATATAGAGGATAGATAGAAAATCTGAGGATTTGACACTTAATGCTATAACAACTCCCCAAGTAAGCAGATCAGCAGTGGTTCTTAGTTGTGTTATACTAATCATTTTGATATTTCAGGTTTCTCAGATTTTGTTATTGTCGTAAAGCTGCATCAACGTAAATCCACTCAAGTCGCAGCTTAAATGGCGAAGGACAAAACCCCTAGTAATTTATTAAATACAGAAGTATGACGCTGCAATAAAATGCTTTAAACAAGCCCATCAGTATAGTTGAAAAACCCGGGGACAAACCAAGTTTTTACAATAAACCATGATATAGTAAATGTGTAGTCTTCTATATAGATGATGAGGATAACAAGAAAAAAGAAGATTCACAAGAGCAGATATTATACTTTGGAGAATTGCTCGTCTCTGTCAAGGTCAATGTAGGGTCGGTGAGATAGATAGTGAGATATAAATAAGCTTTACAAATTTTGTTATACAAATATGATAAAAATTGGGTTGATAGGTAAAACTAATACAGGAAAGACTACATTCTTTAATTCTGCGACTCTTGATACTGCAGAAATATCTAATTATCCCTTTACGACCAAACAACCCAATATCGGCAATGCCAATGCCATTACGCTTTGTGTTCATAAAGAATTTCGTATACAGGATAATCCAAAGAACTCACGCTGCATTGACGGCTGGAGATTTATCCCCGTTGATCTAGTTGATTTACCGGGATTGATTAAGGGTGCCTGGGAAGGAAAAGGTTTGGGAAATCAATTCCTATCGGTAGCCGCCCAATCCGATGCCCTTTTGCATATTGTTGATGCGTCAGGTAGCATCGACGTATCAGGGAAAATAGCAGAGCCCGGAACCGGCGATCCAATAGCAGACATAGCTGATATCGAAGAGGAACTAGTAATGTGGTATTTGAAGCTTTTAGAAGGCAATCACGATAAAATTTCGAGAGCAGTTAATTCAGGAATTGACATAATAAATGCAATTACAGACATATTCCGAGGCATAGGGGTAAGAGAGGAACATGTAAGAATGGCACTCCAAGACAATAATCTCTTCGGCACTAAATTTGATGACTTTGGTCCGCAACGAAGTAAGAATTTCTGTTGGAGCTTAAGGGAAATATCGAAACCAACTTTGATAGTGGCAAATAAGGTAGATTTGCCTTCTGCATCAGAAGCCTTTCGCCGAATACGGGAACAGTACAAAGATATGATTGTAGTTCCTTCTAGTGCTGATGCTGAACTGACCCTAAGGCGGGCCGGAAATCGTGGTTTAATAAATTACATTGCTGGTGATGAACGCTTTGAAATAAAGGATCAGGCAGCACTAAATGACAAACAAAAATGGGCACTCAATTTCATAAGAAAGGATATACTTGGTGAATATATGCGGACAGGTGTTCAATTCGCTATCAACGTTGCGGTTTTTAAGTTATTGAGGATGAATGCCGTTTATCCAGTAGCTGACGCAAATAGGCTAGCTGACAAACATGGAAATATTTTGCCCGATGTATACTTGATGAAATCAGGATCTACAGTAGGTGATCTTGCGAGAGATATACATAGTGAGTTGGCTAAAGGATTACTTCACGCAATAGACATTCGGGATGGTCTTAGATTGCCAAGCAACTACCAGCTTAAAGACAGGGATGTAATATCTATAATTTCGGCGAGTAAGAAGAAGTAGCTAGACTATAGACACGAATAACTTTTACTTACAAAAAGTTACGAGCGTTTTTCACTTTTGGCTTTCCCCCCTGCAGCTTTTTGAGTGGAGAGAAGATTAACTAAATGATAGTCAGATGGGTTATTAATTTCTAAATCATAAGTTTTTATATTTTGTTGATACTCATTTAACTATGCTATTACCAAAGTCCTGTTCGCTGAAAGTAAACGGCAATTATTGTCAAGTTCGGCCTTCATATATTGTTTCAATTACTGCCCAACAGGACGAATATATGATAGGGTTAGTATGTGACGATCACAGACAGGAAATTCAGAAAAGACTTAAAGCGTTACAAGGTTTGGAAAAGGTTCCTATGGGTAATATAAGGCTCCAACAGATAAAAATGGTCATGACAGATTGCGTTAGGAGTGGAAATGACGATTACACTGAAATTGAGTTAATTCGAAACCTGGCAACTTCAAAATAATGTTAATGTGAGAGCGTATGTAAGTATTGGTTGGGTCACTCATCTAAAATTTAAAACCATTTGAATATTAGTTGCTAGCAGCGATGGTTTATTATTTACAATTTGGAATTTTGGAACTATAAGTTATTATACATATTTTGCTAACTATCGCAATACCTATTATATAGTGCTAGAATCGAATTTGACTTTTACCACCACCGTAAAATCAGATGCTTGTATCATAATTATTTACATGTTGATATCAAACCATGCTTTTAATGCTCCGAAAATACCTAAAGGTTTATCAATTGTATTTGCTATCCTCTGTGGCATGTACATTCTTAGAAGATTAAATTTCATTTTCCGGATATCAATCATATATCAAAAGGTATTGAACTTGATGTTCCTCATTAAATTTTTACAGGATAAAAGATTGTATGGAGAAGAATCCATCTGATAGACAATGGATCCTATGGATAAGATAATTCTATCGTCATTATATTTAACCGATTTGGAGCCTGGGCTCTCTCCTTTTAATAGAATTAGGGCTAGAATTCCAATAGATAAAAAATTCTATAGATCAAGAGTTAACATTCTTGAACGGCGCGGTTTGGTGGAAAAATACAATGATGAAACAAAACTCACTTTCATTGGGAGGGATGCTTTAAAGGTAGTTTTGGTAGGCGGAGTCTTTGATTTAATACACCCTGGTCATATTCACACGTTAAAGGCAGCGAAAGCACAAGGCGACGTACTTGTAGTAGTAGTGGCGAGGACTTCCACCGCGATGAAGATTAACAAAGACAGGAAGATCTACCATGATGAGAACACTCGTCGAGAACTTGTCGCTTCTTTGAGTTCTGTAGACTGGGCAATCATAGGGAAAGAAGGTACCCTGTATGATACAGTAGAATATGTAAAGCCCGATATTATTGCTTTAGGTTATGATCAAGCTCATAGCGAAAAAGATATATCAGATAACTGCAAAAGGAGAAACCTAAATGTTAGGATTGTAAGGTTAAACACTCCTATCCCAGGAACAAAAAGTTCAGCTATAAAGAACGAGCTTGGAGAGGGTGATTGTTTCTATAAGATTTAATATTTCCTTTCCAAATTATCGCTGATATGTACTTTAACGCTGATTTTATCACCATTATGAATCCCTATAGATTCCTTGAGTGAAACGGGTGCAATAAGCTCCAACATACTATCGTCATAGTGTGTCCTTTCCAAAACAAGTACTGCAGCGTTGTTAACTGCAGCCTTGTTTATTTCGGCTTTGTAACATTTCACCCAACCATACGTGCGAGTGTCGTCACTAAATCCATCGATAAACACTGACGGATATTTGCCTATGTCACGTCTAGCATTCATAAAAACTTGATCTACTAACTTGACATTCAGTGTTCCAGGATAGGGTTCGAAGCCTAATTTTTCCTTAAATTGCTTACGATATCCCTCTAATGCCATATAATATGCACCTTCGCCCATACCAGAAACTACTGTTCCTTCGAAATCAATAATAAATGGAGTAACTTCTATTGCAGATTTCAGAGTAGAAAAAAGACTTTGGATCTCAGAGTATCCTCTGTTCGTTATTTTTATTCTAAATTTTTGGCCTTTTCTTAGACGCTCAATATACCCAGCATTTTCTAGGTCTAAGAGATGTCTTGAAGCCGCTTGCTGTGACTTTTTTATATTTTTTCCCAAGTTAGATGTAGTTAATTCTATAAAATTATATTGGGCACCACGTCGAAGCAAGTCTGTCATAGTAAATATATGCTGTAGCTTTATTTCTACCATTGCGCCTAATTGCTAATTCCCATCTCACCAAATGTTCTAACCCTGAGGTCTGCAGATTTTTTCAATTCGCTCATCCTATGACCAACTATATATTCAATTCCTGCTTTGTATGCTGCTTCTACGAGTCTTTGTGTAACAATACCATCGAGTATAAGCATCTTAGCCCCTTCTGTGCTGTTAAGCTTTTTTACTACTTCTGAAACTGGAATTTTAATTAATGTTCTCATCGAACTGTCAAGCAGAACTGCCTCAAGGGTCTCGTTGATTTGAGGATACACTTCTCTGACAGCTGAAAGAATTTCTGCATTCTCTGCTTGCTGGTTTACACCACTATTAGATGTAAACTGTATTTGTTGTTGTTCTTCCTGGTGTACCACTTGTTCTTGTTTGTCTCGTCTTTGTGTTTGTCTGCTTTCAGGATGCTGCACCTGTAGGGATG
This sequence comes from Nitrososphaeraceae archaeon, assembly GCA_019246625.1. Lineage (GTDB taxonomy): Archaea > Thermoproteota > Nitrososphaeria > Nitrososphaerales > Nitrososphaeraceae > Nitrososphaera_A. The sequence continues at coordinate 12,185 of JAFAQB010000108.1, read as the reverse complement.
AAATCTGTTGGCCGTCAGTGGAAACAAAGGGCATCGTTTCTCTCAAGAGTTCGGCGATTTCTATAGGAGTACATTCTTCTACTTCCCTACCATGAGGAGCTCTTAATATTTTATCTATCTTTACCAGACCTTGTAATTCTTTTAGGATTAAATCGCCCGCTCGATCGCCGTCTAGAAAGGCAATTACTTTTTTGCCTTCAGTGAGTTTGGTAACTGTCTCATCAATTTTTGCTCCCTCGATTGCAATAGCATTATCGAATCCTGCACGCAACAAATTAATGACATCTGCGCGACCTTCGACAAGAATAATCCAGTCAGAATCAAATACACCAGTACCACATGCTAACTGGGCTTTTCCAAAAGCAGTAAGTTTGCCGGGTTTGCTTGCATCATACACATCTTTAAGCATTTCTTCTCCTTCACTAATAGTCTTCGTAGCCCATTCTTGCACTATCTTCTTTGCTCGATCCACGATTACTTTCTTCTTTATAGCCCTGATATCGTCGATACCAAAGAGTCCAAATCGGGCTTGAAATGGGCCAACTTTGTCTATACTTTCTATTGCAGCTGCGATTAATGCTGCAGTAGAAATGTCAGTACTCATTGGAATTAGAGCATCACCTTTTGCAATATTTGACTTTGTATCCACATTGACTTCTATTCTTCCTACTTTTGACACTTTTTGCAGTTCGTTGAGGTTCATTTCTGGTCCAAGAAGGCCCTCTGTCTGTCCAAAGATTGCACCTATTATATCTGCCTTTTCGACTAATCCGTCAACCTCGAACTTTAGTTTAACGTGATATTTAACAATACCTGTGCTAGGCAAATTCATAACCTCATATTACTATTAAGTAAACTAAAGCTGGTCTGGCTTGAATATAAGTGCTTTGACCGTTTGCAAATCCATATACTCCTATGTATAGATAATGTACGCGACTTGCTAAGAAAACGATTGTCATATATAAAAATATAGATCCATTCTTGTTCCTGTGGCGCCCGATAAATTGCGGGCATACGTTGCAAGTTCCTCGACGTGCCTTATTTTTCCGTTAGTAATTCTTGCTAATTTTTTTTTATAGAACAAATTGACGTTGTTTCCTTTATGCTGTAGTTGAGTTAGTATTTTGGATGTCAGATATTTTCCAGTTCTATCCATATCTAACAGTAAAATTATTTTCTTACTCATCTGGCAATGATTGTCCACAAAATGGCTAATCCCTTTGAAATGATTTAACACAGTTAAATTTCCATTAAATCCAAGACGAGATAGTGCTTCCACATCCCTTTTTCCTTCAACAACTATGACTGAACCATTCTCTGCCTCTTCATTAAGCATTTCAATAAATGTTCGTAAATGATCAATAGTTGTATTATTTACAAGTCGATAACCCATTGGTCACATGCTATGCAAACTAAGGGGATTTAATGATTTTCATTCCATCGATTGAAAAAGGCCTTCATTTTGTCATCGTGTGACAAGTATAAAAACATATATTCATATATTATATTACTCAGACTTAAGTAATACAGAACCTTTAATTAAAGGACATTGCACGATGTTTTGGGACAGGGGAGCGGTTTGGCAGATCTACGCAAGGATTATGTTCTTGATAAATTTGTAATAGTGCCAAGAATATCAGGAGTTCAATACGAATCGTACACGTCATTTGATGACAAATGTGCATATTGCCCTGGTAACGAATCGATGACAGAACCTGCATCACTTGCCCTGGTGGCAAAAGATAACATGCTTCAACGTTTATCGGATAGTGAAGAAAATCCTATAGCTGACTGGTGTGTCAGGGTATTTGAAAGCAGTGACCCAGCAGTGACTACCACATCTACGAATTCATACTCTGATAAACCTCTTTATAGCGAACCAGCATATGGATATCACTTAATTGTTGTTGCTTCGCCACATCATAAAGAGAAACTTTCGCAAATTTCCGTAGACCAATGGGCTAATGTGTTGTTAGTTATTCAAGATAGGGTTAGATGGCTTTATACAAAAAAAAGTGTTACTTATGTTTCGATTTTTGTTAATAGTGGACAAATAGCAGGGACAAGAGTTGATCATCCTCATTTGAATCTTGTAACGTTTTCTACAATTCCTCCAACAATAGAATTAGAAGCTGATGCTTCGCACAGGTATATGAACGAAAATGGAAATTGTCATGCTTGCGCTATAATATCTATAGAATCCAGTGGCCCAAGGCAAATTTTAGGTACCGATAGCTTCCTCGCATTTTCTCCCTGGGCTGCCACCTATCCATACGAATTTTGGATTTATCCAAAACGACATACTACAGCATTCTCGCGGATTACCCAAAAAGAACTCAGCGATCTGGCACTCATGCTCCGTGCCACATTAGGAGGAATGTCCAAGGCATTAGATGAAGCAGCTTTCAATCTAGTTTTTCACTTATCTCCAGAAAAAAAAAATAGCCGTCAAATACACTGGCATATCGAAGTTTATCCACAACTAAACATGTGGTCAGGCCTAGAACGAGGCTTTGGGGTTTATCTTAACCATGTCCAACCAGAAAAAGCTGCAGAAGTATTAGGTTCGGCATGTAGAAAAGAGCTGGCTGGACTTGTTGGTATCACCTAGACCACATGGTTTATTTATAAACAATGAAGAAACAAGCTTGGGAAACATTGTTACATGGCAAGATTAGAGACATGGATATCACTTGCATCGCTTGGAATGGCCATCATGTTCGTAGCGCTGCTGATATCCTTCTATTTGTTTCTGGAAGGACAAGATAAAAATGGTCCGAGAATATATGTGGAACCAGAAGGAATACTGATTCAAATTATTTCCATTTCTGGTGTTCCAAGTTTGATACTAGCAGGTATAATCTTCGGATTTCAAAAAACGCAGCAGATTATATACAGTGGCATACTATTAATCGCTGCAGGTATTGTGCTGATCTCAGGTATGGCATTTGCAGCAACGATAATACCAAACATAAGTAGCAATTACAGAGTCGTGGGCATTGACAGCATTCCATATATTTTTATTATTGGTGGCATATCCGTAGTCTGCTTAGGGTGCTACTTTGTTAACAGCTCGAAAAAATATCGCAGAAATCTGGAAGATGAAATTCATTGAAAAAGTATAATCAACAAGTAGAGATTGATGTATCGAGAAATATTCTTCCGATCAAAATCTATACAGGTTTACTTAGCAAGACGTTTAACATGGCAAAAAAAAGAAGTAGTCCTATTCTATCAATAGTCATAGGTACTAAACCCGATTTTTACAAACAAGCTCCTCTTGTTGTTGAGGCCATCAAAGAAAAGATTCCAGTATTTGTAATTGATACTGGTCAGCATTTTGATGAACTAATAGGATTTGGTATTAAAGAATTTGAATTGCAAAGTTCCGTTGCCTGTAATCTCCAAATTCGTGGTGATTTGATGGAAAAGGCAAGCGAGTTAATAATAAAATTTGGGTCGTTTGGGCGATACTGCAGAAACCATTATGGTTTGGATTCACAACTACTTCCGATAGTCCACGGAGATACTCTAGTTGCTGGAATAGCTCCTTTGGCTTGGGTCTTTGGAATGGGACAAAAAGTGGGGCAGAACGAGGCCGGTCTAAGATCTATGAGCCCTCAAGTAATGAAGAATTTGAAAATATTTGAGGATCCTGCTAAATTGACCATTGAGAAGTTCATCAATGCTCAGTTCGAGGGTAAATGGTTCCTCGCTAGAGAGGAACCATTTCCTGAACAAATCGATACCTGGATTTGCTCGGCAGGAACACAATACTTTTTTGCTCCAACGCGATTAAACAAAGATAACCTTGTGAGAGAAGGTTATCCTGAAGAATTTATCCACGTAGTGGGAAATTCAGTTGTCGATGCAATAGAATTAAAACGAAAAGGAGTAAGATCAAATGAAAGCATTTTTAATATTTATCCGAAGCTAGAATATGGAGAATGGATAAGAATTGACATCCATCGTAGGGAGAATCTCACTCCACACAGATTTCATTCCATCGTCAAGGGGATTGTGAGCCTAGTGAAAGATACAGAACACAAAGTGGTTCTAGTTATGCTAAATGCTACTAAGTCTGCATTGGACGCATACAGATTTGATGAAAAACTGCAGGTTCTCGCCAAAGACTATCCTGACAAGTTCATAATTACTCCTCTATGGAAAGAATATGCACACGTTATAGAATTTTTGGATAGTGGACATTGCTGGGCTGAATTAACTGATTCTGGCTCCATGCAGGAAGAACTGCTCTACTTTCCAGATGTATTATCATTAACTGTTAGGTTAAATACTGATAGGCCGGAGACAGTATTTGATGCAAAAAGCAATGTACTTGTTCCTCCTGTGAACCCAAATTGGATAAGTTCTATCGTCAAAGAAGCATTCAATCGAAAAGAAGGTTTGGGATTAGCCCTGAAGAAAAAAAAATTAATTTACGGTCATCCTGGAGAGGTTTCCAAATCTATCGTTAGGATCATGAAAAAGGAATTTGAAGATGGAAACCAAAACTTCTATCCGTGGTTACATCAGAGGATTAATCTGTGGAAAGAAAAACAGGGGTTACATTACTACATGTAACTTATCTCCATTCGGTTATTATCTTAAGTAGTAATTGTATTAGAACCTTTAAATGGAAAGAAAGTAAAATAACATGATATTTCTGTACATGTCTATATCTTTCCTAACTTGTCGACATACTTTTTGTATGCATCAAGATATGACTTTTTATCACCTATGTCTATAAATCCTGATTCTACTATCTTGTGTCCTTTTACAAATCTCTTTTGTTCAAGAGCTTTTCTCACCGCGTCATCCATCCCAAAAGCACTCGATATAGGAATAAATTTGAGAAATTCCGGTTCTATCACATAACATCCGATGTTAATTAATCCACTAACCTCGGGTTTTTCTATCCATCTAGTGACCCTGTTACTATCACTATTATCACCATTATTATTGCCTTCTTTTGCATCTAGATCAATGAAGCCGTACTTTAGTTTTGTTTTATAAGATAATAGTGCCATTGAAATGAATGCTTTAGATTTCTTATGAGTGTTTATCATGTTACTCAAATTAAATTCATAAATTGAATCTCCATACAGGCAAACAAATGTATCATCTAACAATTTTTCCGCTGTCTTTAATTGCCCTGCTGTCGCAAGCGGTCTTTCAGATCTAGCATATTCTATCTTGATACCAAATCTGCTGCCGTCCTCAAAATAATCTTCAATTGTCCTGTGGAGATAGCTTACACAAAGGACAATATGGTCTATTATTTCAAAATTACTATTTCTATTACTTTTGAGCCACTCAATTATATGTTCAAGAAGTGGCTTATTACCTAATGGTAACATTGGTTTAGGAATAAAGAATGTATATGGCTGAAGCCTTGTTCCCAGTCCACCAGCAAGAATTACTGCTTTCATTATTGTATATCACCTCTCTTCCTCTTGTTGCTCACTTTTAAGTTATTTTATTGAAGAAATTATCGTTATCATAAATTGTTCAAGATAAAATAATAATCATGAACTCTATTAATAATTTTCCAATATCTTTTTGGTTTTATTATACACATCTGCCGGATCAGCACCAAATATTATAATCATGGGTTCCTTGCCAATATCGCCTCTGTGGCAAATGACGTATGCATTGGGGTTCTTTATTAGTGCACTTTTGATCCCCCAAGTTATGGTCATGCCCTCATTTTTCTTAATATTTTGAGGCTCCTTTCTTCTGTCATAATCTGAAAGCTCAAATAATGACTGACAAATGTGCCATATTTTTTTATCATATTTGATATTTATCCCTGCTCTAATTGAGCGATCAACTGTCATATATGAGAGAACTGCCGAAGCAACGTGTTTTGAAGCACCAAATTCTATGCTAGAAGCTGGTCTCGCCATGTTTCCTATTTTGATAATTCTACCTTTTACCCCAGCAACATCACGTATTGTTTTCGCGTCAGGGAGAGCAAATACCATATTTGATTGACTTTCAGGCAGTAATCTACCAAAATTGTATAGTGCCTCAACCTCATCTAGAGCAAGTCGTAATTTCTGTAACACATTATAACGGTTAGCATCCTGATACATGCTAGAGATTGGGTTTGTAATGGACAGGCCCCTGCCTAGGACCAGCAAATGTTTCATAGCATTGTGAACGTATTGATTAGTTAACCTACATGTATCTTTTAGACTAAATCCCCTTGCTAGAAATGCAGTAGCTGCTGCAGAAAAATTGCAACCAGCACCATGACTCTCTTTAACATTCAGTGTTGGATTTGAAAATTTGAGTAATGTTTCCTCAGCGTCTAACAAGAAATCTGTAACGAATCCTTTGTTAAAACGAGCTCCTTTTATGATAACGTTTTTTGCACCGAACTTTCTTATTGCATGTGCCGCTTCAATAATCTCTACTTCGCCTTTGATTCTTACGTCGGTTAATTTTTCAGCCTCAATCAAATTCGGGGTGATTAAGGTCGAAATAGGTATCAATTTCGAAATAAAAGCTTCTAAGGCATTATCTAGTAAAAGCTTCGCTCCGCTGCCTGCTGCGAGAATGGGATCTAAGACAATAGGACAATTAGAATCCAACAGTTGGCTGATAGACTGAATAACGTTATTGCTGTAGACCATACCAATTTTTATTGCATCCGGGGGAATGTCCGCCATAACGGAGTTGATTTGCTTCCTAATCATATCTGCACCTATTTCAAGAATGTCGGAAACTTCCTGGGTATTTTGAGCTGTGATTGCTGTAATGGCGGTGCACCCATAAACACCCAAGGCTGAAAAAGTTTTAAGATCGGCCTGTATACCTGCCCCTGCTCCAGAATCACTTCCTGCTATTGATAGTGCTACTCTTGTCACCTTATTCGTTGAATATGACCCATATTTATTCAGTTTATCGCTGTTCGGGGCTGTGTTAACTTAACAGAAAGACTATAGCTGAAGACATCCTGTTCTTCATATTGCTACATATTAAAAGAAGAAATAGAACATCTTCTGATGACGATATTTACTACGGTCTATACTTATTTGGAAATGGATGGATACAGAGAAAGATATAAACCTGAAAGAACGTCCTGCAATAGAACCTGATAACAAAACCATCCTTGGTTTCCATATTTAATTAGAAAGGAACATGCTTGTTATTGCAGAACAGTTTCTTCAAAGACTGGTAAACAAATATGGAAAGCATCCGATTTCTACAGACGGTGGTACCTGGTACCCATCCACAAGCCTGCAGATTTTTAAAACTAAAGTATCATTTACATTCATTTTATGAGAAAAGCATTATTGAAAGAAAGGTTCAGTACTTCAAGGATAGGACAGGATAGGACAGAATCCTTTGATTACTATTTTCCATGTTTGAAAGAAGAATGCAAATTACAACATATTAGAAATTGGTTCAATCTATTTATTGATTATTGCAATAGGAGATGATTCCTTAAGTTAACAGGGCCTAATTAATTATATCAAACCTAATAAGGCATTGATAAGGAATATAACCAAATTAGGACAACGTCCCTAGGTTGGCACTACTACAGCACTAACTATTCTCTTCCAACTCCACGTCGTACTATGGACAAGATAATAAAGGCAAAAATAGGTGATAGTATCATCAGAATGAGCCATTGGGTATTAAAAATGATATCAAGAACTCTGACATTGCAAAAATCCTTCATAAAATTGGATTCCTTGTAGAAATCTATGAAAGCGATCATTCTAATGCAACCTTTAAAGCTAGATCATATAAAAGAGCATCAGATGTTATCGCAAGCCTGTCCTCTAATATCTATGAAATATACATGAAAGATGGATTAGATGGATTACTCCAGATACCATCAGTTGGAAAGGCAATTGCCTCAAAAATTGAAGAATTTATTACAACAGGTAAAATACATTATTTTGAGAAATTAAAATCCAAAACTTCCGTAAATATTGACGAATTTTACAACTTAGAAGGCATAGGCATAAGTCCCAAAACGATCAAGGTTCTTCATAACAACCTAGGTATCAAAGATTTATCTGAACTACAAAATGCACTCTTAGAAGGAAGACTTAGAAATATTCCAGGTTTTACTCGAAGGAAGGAAGAAACAATTCTAAAAAAGATTCAACTATTCAAGAAAGGAATAGGGCGATATCTTTTAGGTGATGTTTATCCTCTAGTAAAACAAATAGAATCACGTTTGTCAAATATTGATGGAGTAACAAAAGCGATCGCTGCAGGTTCTTTCAGAAGAATGAAAGAAACGATAGGAGATATTGACTATATAGTATCGTCAGATAATCCTGAGAAAGTAATGGATTATTTTGTGACCATGCCAGAAGTTGAAGAGATTCTGGGCAAAGGACAAAGTAAAACATTTGTGCGGTTAAATAATGGGATGGATGCAGATCTATTAGTTGTTCCTGAAGAGAGTTTTGGCTCAGCATTGCAATATTTTACAGGCAGCAAAGAACATGGAGTAGCTATGCGAAAGATAGCTCTTGCAAAGCATCTTCACTTAAATGAATGGGGAGTTTTTGACAATTATCAGAACAGAATTGCAGGTTCTACTGAGGAACAGGTATATCAAGTGCTAGACTTAGATTGGATTCCTCCAGAGATACGTGAAAATGCAGGAGAAATTGAACTTGCAATAAAAGGAATCAATGGGCTTCCCAAATTGATACAATACGATAACTTAAAGGGTGATCTCCAAGTCCATAGCAACAGTACAGATGGAACAGTGTCAATAGAGGAAATGGCTTTGACTGCAAAGGATAAATTTGGACTTGAGTATATTGCCCTCACCGATCACACAAAAAGTTTGAAATTGACTAAAGGGCTTGATGAAAAACAGCTGTTAGATCAAGCTAACAGAATCGAAGAGATAAATGATAAAATAAGATACGGACAGGAGTATACACAACAACATATTCGTAATGAACAAGGTTCAGAAGCATCAATTCAGGGTAACTTTCGTGTTTTATCTGCTGCTGAGGCAAATATAATGAAGGACGGTTCGCTTGACATATCAAATAACATACTTGATAAACTTGATTTAGTCGGCGCAGCAATACATTCCAGTTTTACACAACCAATAGAAGTTCAAACAGAGAGGCTTGTAAAAGCAGCACAGAATCCAAGTGTTGATATCATATTCCATCCTACTGGCAGGCTGATAAATAAAAGAGAAGGATATTGTGTTAATATAGGCAAATTAGTAGAGGCAGCAAAGGATACAGATACGGTGCTTGAAATCGATTCATATTATGATCGCCTTGATTTAAAAGATGAATATGTAAGGATGGCAATTCAAAATAATGTCAGGCTAGTAATTGATTCAGATGCACACCATCCTGTTCATTTTGCATTTTTAAAATTTGGTATAGCACAAGCCAGACGTGGCTGGGCAGAGAAATCAGATGTGCTCAACACATTACCTGTAGATACATTATTGGAAAGTCTCAAGTAAGAGTTAGTTAAAATCACCATTCTAATACTATCATAGCTACCAGGCTTGATGGCATCTTATACCATAACTGTAGCTTAATCTCCTCATATTAAACGGAGAAAGAACAATCAATTGTGCCCAGAAGAAGTTCTATTGACTTTACTAGAACAGGGATAAGCTGATGTAATTCCGGCTTACAAACACAAGGCAATTAGGAGAGGATTTCCATTTACCAGCCTTACTCAAGAAATGAATCTTGGTCATCCAGCCGGTCCTGTCAAGTTAGGCTATGATAACAACTTAATACGTATATTATAGCTGTTCTATTATTGCTTTTACTGTTTTATGACCTAGCCAGATTTCTGCAAAATATGATAAACTTTGCAAGCTCGGTTACAGTCGTTTGCTTATGAGTCCTGGATTCGAAAACTTGAAGTTCAATATCTTCGTATAGGAAAGCTTTGGTGTTATGCTATTCTATAGGCCACAAGTAACCTTTTGTCATTGGTACTAGAGGAATACTCAATAAATCGTTATTATAGGATAATGCTGTTTAGGATAGGGATAGTGATGTCACTATTTATTATACTATTATTTTACACTACCGGGCTGTCAAATTTATGCTTTCCAAAGAAGCAAGGACATTTTTGGAAAACTAGGCAATTAATGCCTTTGATACGTAGAGGAAATATTATACCGTCTATTTCAAGAGATATTCTAATATAATTATAAATTGATAAATTTTGAAGATGGTGTGTTGTCGTTATTTACTATTTTGCTATGGGTTTTAGCTATAATTTTCCTTGCTTACATTATGCTTCCTGTTTTGGGTATAGTCTTAAGGCTTGGATTACTTCATCAGGATGATCTAACAACTGCTGCCGTACTAAATCCTCAAATGATGTCAGCTATGCTACTGAGTTTGCAGACAGCTACAATTTCAACGGCTATCTGTACATTTATGGGAATACCTCTTGCCTATCTTATTGCAAGGAGTAAATCACGATTTACCTTATTCATTCGAATAGCTATGACGATGCCATTGGCTATACCTCCACTTATCTCAGGAGCTCTGCTCCTTAATATTTATGGAGAATCTTCACCATTGGGAATGCTGTCTGAAAATGCAGGTTTTAGATTGACTCAATCACCTGTAGGGATAATCTTAGCTCAGGTCTTTGTAATATCACCATTTGTAGTTTTAACTGCATCTGCTGGTATAGAAAGAGTAGACAAACATTATGAATACGCTTCTAGAATCCTTGGCAAGAATGCTGCTCTGACATTCTTTAGTGTAACTATACCTTTAGCTTCAAAGGAGATAGCAGCAGGTATTATTCTTGCATGGATTAGGGCCATAGGTGAATTTGGAGCCAATGTAATGATGGCTTATAATCCAAAGACCATTTCAATCCAGCTTTGGGAATACAATGCCTTAGGTGGACTTAAACTTGTAATACCGGGAGTTCTAATTGTTATGATAATCTCATTTGCTTCGCTTGCATTCTGGTTTTGGGTCATAGATCTTGGAAGAAAAAGGGAAAGTAGAAGAACAAGCAGAGTAGCTTTGGGTATTCATTATAATGATGATCAGCATTGAAGGGCTGTCTAAAAGATTGGGCAATTTCCAGTTCGGACCATTAAATCTACAAGTTGGCGAGGGAGAAGTTCTTGTGGTTTTAGGGGAGAATGGTTCTGGAAAGACAACTCTGCTTAATCTAATAGCCGGCATATTGAAACCTGACAAAGGTAGGATTTTTCTTAATCAAAACCTCTTAAATGATATACCTATCGAGAAGAGAAGAGTCGCATATGTATTCCAAAAATTATATCTCTTTCCACACTTGAATGTATTTGCCAATATCACATTTGGATTGCGGCGAAGGCGACGACAACAACGAAAAGGAGACAGAATAGTTGATATATCAACTACAAGGACTGGGGAAATCATTTCAATGCTTGGTATAGACTCATCACTACTATCAAGAGATATTCAAAGCCTAAGTGCTGGCGAGCAGCAGAAAGTTGCATTAGCTAGAGCACTTGTAATAGAACCTCATCTTCTTCTAATGGATGAGCCCCTTACGAATCTCGATATTGTATCTAAAATCAATCTAATGCAAGAACTTAGGAAAATCCTTACTAAGGTAAAGATCCCAGTAATTTATGTCACTCATTATCCAAATGAAGCGTTTGGTTTAGCCGATAAAATATTAATTCTAAATAACGGAAGCATAATCGAGGAAGGAACAAAAGACGAAGTTATGCTTAGACCCAAGACCCAATTTACTAAAATGCTGATTAGAACTATATGGTTCTAAACTATTATAAATATAACATCTATCTGCGCAGGTCGCTTGGAAACCTCCTTACCCAGAGTGCAGCGTAGCTTATCTTTTATCGCAGGTTTTCCAGTATGCTGATCGGCCTCTTGAGTAACACAGCTACTATACACACTATTTGACTGCAAAGATTCATCTGATGAAGTAGTAAAGAAAGGATAAGATGCTCTTTTACTTGTCACTCAGACAATAGATAAAATTATGACTGGTGAAGGTCTTGCAGCTGAAGACGTATAATATCTAAATTAGAGCCTATCCCAAAATTATCCTCCTATAGATAATAATGCAGCAAGCTAAACAGACGAGTGCAAGATAGTTCTCTGATTTCTTTTCATATCTTACTAATAGCTTTCTGAACCTATTATGCCAAGAATTGGTTCTTTCTACTACCC
>JAFAQB010000087.1 GCA_019246625.1 Nitrososphaeraceae archaeon | reverse complement strand
TACTAAAAACAACTTACCACTAGCTAGGTATGAAACTCAGAAAATTCAATCACTGATGGAAGAAAATACCAAGGTTGATCTAGTAGTTTTAGAAGGTGAGAAGGCAACATATGGAAACGTCAGACGTTATTTACAGGAGGAATACTTTGATATAGTTCATGTTGCTAGCCATGCAGGATTTGAACAAGATAAGCCTGAAGAATCAGGAGTAATTCTAAACGATGCAGCTTTAGGACCCGATGGTTCGTCGTGGTCGAGAAAGTCCGAACTGAAGTTCACCATGGCGACTTCTGGTTTCTTCCGATTGACGAAGTCCTCAAAGTGGTTCTTCACAAATTCCTTCATCTCTTCCGGGCTCAGGCCTGGATCACCTTTAGGCGGTATGGCAAGTGGCTGGATCTTCTTTTTATCTCTTTCTTCTTGCGTTTTTGACATATTATGCTGTGGTATTTCTGTAAGTGCTATAAAAAGACAAATATGAAGTTTGCATTATCACAATAACAATTGGTAATTTCCTCAACCTTACTCCAAATTCTCCTTATTCCCAGATGATGCAAAAAATGGCTAATACCTTTGAAGTGCTAATGAAAAACTCATCTTCTCCTGACCTTTTATCAAATGTAGTCCTTAAAGCTGTCAGAGATGAAAATCCTACTCTTAGGTATTTAGCCGGTACTGATGTAGAACAATGGCTGGGAGCTAAAAGAAACATGTCAGATGAAGAATTCCATAAAATGATGGCCCAGAATTTCAACTAATGAAACAAGATTTGATAATTTTGCTATGCTATGCTTCTGTGCTTGCCACACAAACGCTGCAAAATACTCGAAATATGTATATGTTAAGCAAATTACCATGACATATTGAAAGAGCCACGGGTAGATAATATTGATTTACAGATTATAAGATTACTTGCTAAATATTCCAGAACTCCTTATATGGATATTGCTTCTACTGTTGGAATATCTACAAATGCTGCAAAAGTAAGAATTAACAAAATGATTTCAAATGGAGTAATACAAAGCTTCAGAGTGCTTGTAAATCCTATAATATTTGGATATGAAAAAGAATGTTATTTAAGGGTTAAGAATATTGATAAAACAATTAAGGAAGAAGACCTATTCAAAAAGATAAGCCTTTTGGGAGATATTTTTATCTATATCAACCAGCTAGAAGGAGCAGCTGTATTATTTGTAGTATTTATCAGACCTGGCGCCGAAGGTAACATAGGGATGCTAGGTGATTTATTAAAACCAGCAGAGGTGGAAAGTATCTTTGGAACGTACAAGCCAATAAATGCGAAAATTCATAACTCTGATTTGGAGATTATGAAATGTCTGTTATCAGACGCTAGAATGCGAGCTGAGGATATTGCTAAGGAAACTTCACTCTCGCCTAAGACCGTGGCAACAAGATTAGAAAAAATGACTGAAAATAATATTCTGCAATTTACTTTTTCAACGGACTCGTCTTCTAAGCAATTAACAGGCTTCATCGATTTGCATGTATTAATTGACGTTGATGCTCCGTATCATGAAAACGTAGTTGAAAGAATATACAATGAAATGCAAGAATATATACTGCATCCCCCTGATGATTTGGTACAATATCCAATTAACTATTCAACTAGCTGTCCAAAGGAACTTGTCATTGCGTCTTTCTGTTGTGCTAATATTTCTACGGTCAACCTAATATTAAGAAGACTAGAATCCTATGATGGAGTCAATAAAGTCGAGCCAATAACAATAACTAGCGAAACCAGGGTTTACCAGGATTGGCTAAAGAATGGGATTGACAAAAAAATAGCAGCTAATCAAAAGTATTCATTATCCTCGTAGTCAGCTACGGCAGCAGCCGCCGCAAAATAACAGAAGACTACCTTTTTTTGCAGCTGCAGGATAAAAACAGACAAATATTAACGAAAATAGACGGAAAACCACCATATGACTTGCAATGTACATAAATGTGTTCATTTCGGTATAAATCAATACAACAAGATAATGTCTAACAATAATAACAAAAAAATGTCAGGAAACAAAGATAACGTAGCAACAGGCACAACTAACTCCATTGCTGCAATATCTTCTGAGGAAGGACATAGTGTATCTGTGGTAGGTGATACTCATCGCACTATTATTAGTGGCCAGAAAACCAGTGGTGCTTATGCGCTCGTGGAAATGCTGATTCCTCCAAATGGAGGCCCCCCACCTCATTCTCATGTCAAAACCCAAGAAGCATTCTACATAATAGACGGGCAAATCGAAGTAATAACAAAGGAAATAAGATACAGTGCTACGAAAGGTTCTTATGTAAACATCCCATTTGACGGACCTGTACATAAATTCACTAATAAAACAGACAAAATTGCGCATATTTTATGTCTAATAACTCCATCAGGTATGGAGAAAATGTTTGAGGAAATAGGAACGCCAGTAGCTCCGGATATATTCTTACCCCCGCCTCAGATGACACCAGAAGAACTAAAACGAGTTCAAAGCATTGCAGAAAGGTATGGACAGAAATTGTATCCACCGGATTATTTAGATTAGAAATACAATGATTGGGCAAAACCAATAGCACTATTATTCTTTTATGTTTAGACTTAAAGACAGCCTATCGTTAATACGTATTAAGAGAGCATCTACTTAACCGACTAAATGAGCAAGTAAACATTCCACATTCACTTCCCAAGTCCCTCTATTCAT
>JAFAQB010000080.1 GCA_019246625.1 Nitrososphaeraceae archaeon | reverse complement strand
AGAAGTTAGGTCAAGAATGGCAAAGGGTGGTGATTGGAAGAAGCTTGTAAGTCCACAAACTATCAAAATTGTGGAGCACATCAATGGTATAGAGAGAATTAAGACAATATTTGCAAAGTTTTCTGCAACTAATTATTAAGTTGAAATTGCGTTTTATGAGCTCTTCAATTAACGATAAATCAATGGCTTGAAGCTGCTACCTCTTTTTATGACTTTTAGAGTAAATGGAAGTGCTATTTCACTTAGGCCACTACAATGAGCAACAATAATAATAAGACATTTTTAAAAAAGTACATTAACCTTGAGACCTATAGAAAAATGGCAAAGGCATACAAACACCAGTATCTCTTGTTATAGAAAACGGACTAATTTATATAAGAAGCGATAGGAATTCTGGAAAGATAAAACGTGCTAGGAGTAATCCACATGTATGTATGTGTAACTCCCTGTAGTGCTCGCGGATTCCCTAAATATAAGTGGGTTGATGGTCAATTGAGAATGACAAGTACCTCAGAATCAGAACGAGCCAAACAGTTTCTCAAGGATAAGTACGGCCTACAATGTACGATCATTAGAATATTCAATATACTAAGCCGATGCACACTATAGGATTCCGTTTACAAAAGCCGCATATGATCTTCAAAAATGCAAAATACCATGTTCGTAGGAACTAAATTAAATGTCATAATCATCAATCAACAGATATCAAGTCAAAACAGATAATGCTCGTAAATTAACTCGTGTTGCCAACCCTCAACAACCACAATACTTCTTTTCAACGATGTACGGAACATAATCCAAGATAGGTGTTCCTCCTAACCTCTCACATATGTTAGGACAAGTTCACGGCTCTAGAAAATCTTCATCTGAAGCGTCCTATATTTGTAGAGTATATATAGAATATTCTTATTATCGATAATACTTTAATGTGACTAGCTTCAAGATTTTAGTCAAAATAGTCAAAATGTATTTTTATCTGTTTGACCATATTAGAACATATTTGCTATTTGGAAATAGTGGTGTAAAAGGTAGAAAGGACGGAGATATTGATTATATGCCATTCATAGAGAACGAATCGTGGTTCATCGACCTACAAAAACTATCAAATGATGAACTAATGCGCATGTATAATACCATTACTACTGGTAGATACGAATTTGCAAAAAACGCTTGGTATATTCCTCTCTCTGGAGACAAGAGATGCCCCATCATGGTTGCCAAGGGTTATGAAGCTCCAGATACCCCTCAGAAAATGGCAGAATTTGAAGATACAGCAAAAATATTAGAACAAGAATATAGAAGATTCATAGATGCTTGGGATTTCGGTTACATAACAAATCAGATCATAGAAAAGGCTATTTTGACTATACTTGAATTAAGAAGCATTATAATTATTGAACATACACAGTGACTACATTAACCGTTGCCTTATATTGAATCTCCTTAAATTTACCTATTAAAAAATATGCTTCAACTTTAAAGATCGACACATTTTTTATAATACCTAGACATATGACATCTGATTCAATTTGTCATATTCGCTACTAATTTTTTGGTAGTAATAACTAGGATTCTTAATGTATAATATGCGGAAGATGCTTGAAATAAATGCCTTGCCGAATGAAGAAAAAAAGCTTACAGTGAGCGAATACAAAGGAAAAAGTTTGACATTGCTTACTGATAAAGGCATATCAGTAGGAGACACCATTAAAATAAGTACATCGGATAATGAATTTATAGCTATCTTAATGCCGCGCTATGAATCGGCTGATGAAAATCACATTGTTGTTAAATTGAAAAGTGGATATAATATCGGGATTGAATTGAGCAAGATTCAATTTATAACCAAAGTTGATCAACGGTCATATCAAAATGTTTCTACCAATGACTCTCTGCTACAAATTAGAAGAGGAGGAGCACAACATGATGACTGGAAGAAGGAACCACCTCCAAGGATCGCATTGATTAGTACTGGTGGTACAATTGCAAGTAGAATAGATTATAGAACTGGTGGAGTTCATGCTGCCCTTTCTGCATCTGATCTGTATGCCTCTATTCCTGAACTGGTCAAACATGCTTCAATCGATCCAGAGGTACTATTAAACGAATACAGTGAAAACCTAAAGCCAGAGCATTGGACTTTGATTGCTAATAAAGTAAGTGAAAAAGTAAGGTCAGGTAAGTATCATGGAATAATTATTTCACATGGGACTGATACTATGCATTACACAGCATCAGCTCTTAGCTTTGCTCTACAAAACCTTCCCATACCTGTTGTATTGGTTGGAGCGCAGAGATCATCTGATAGACCCTCGTCTGACGCAGCTCTAAACCTTATCGGCGCTACAATATTTTCAGTTAAGTCTAATTATTCTGGAGTATTTGTAGCAATGCATGCCAGTTCCTCTGACGACGTCATCGCTTGCCATATAGGAACTCGTGTAAGAAAAAATCATACGAGCAGACGCGACGCGTTTGAATCAATCGATATGATGCCTGTTGCCCTTGTCAAGGGTGAAAGTGTAGAAATGCAGCCGCCACAACAACGGTATGTAAAATTACAAGAACGAAATAATAGCGGTCATAACAATTTTATAGTCAAGTCAAATTTTGATAGCAGGGTTATTTTGCTAAAATACTATCCGGGATTTGATCCTGACTTGTTAAGTCACTCTATTATGAGATCAACATATAGAGCAATCATTCTTGAAGGAACAGGATTAGGTCATGTAAGCAGAGAATGTATACCGAAAATACAAAAAGCCGTAGAATCTGGAATGATGGTATTTATGACATCCCAATGCATTTGGGGCAGGGTCAGAATGACTGTATACGATACAGGTAGGGATTTGCTCGACATAGGCGTAATCCCATTATCAGATACGTTACCGGAAACTGCCATAGTGAAGGCAATGTGGGTTATCGCGAACAGCAATAGCACGGAATCTGCCAAAAAGATGATGCAAGAAAATATTGCTAATGAAATGACTACAGTTACTCCTATAATGGATAAATGACTAAATGATATCTAATAGATCAATCCATAAATTAGCTACATTAGTAATAGGAGAGTTAAAAGCAACTGTCTTGCTTTGACGACGTAGTTTAGATCATGTGGCGCAAAATCTACAGATCTCCCCCTTTACGACTAGGGTGACCTACAGTAGAAAAGATTTTAGTCAAATATCTAGACATCTTCAAATTTAGTTCCACAACCAGGACAGAATACGGAATCATCATTCATTGCTAAGCTGCACTTTGTACATGCTTTCATAATTGCTGATGGTGGTATATGGAGCCTCATTCCACATATTGTACAGAACTCTTGCATAGATGGATTAACTTTTCCACAAAATCTGCAGTAGATCTTTTCAACGATATGCTCAGTATTTGAGCTCTTGTCTAATTGCGATTGTTGTTGTTTTTCTTTAGATTTAGTAATTTTGTTAGCCATTCTTTGAATTATTCTGATTACATTCATCAATGATCTAATATCATAAGGTAAGAGAAAATCTTTGCCTAAGATATCCGAAATCTCCAAAACCGTTTTAAATAATTTACGTCCACTTGTTACTTATTCCCAATATTACCAACTGATCTTTCGTCCAAGTGACGTTCTTGGCAAAATGACAATTTGACTATAGGTTGGAATGTAAATGTGGGCTGATACGTAAGTGATCAAATAGTTGAATAGCTGACAAACATAGATTTCAGGTTTAAATTTTAGCAGCGAATGAGTTAATGTGTCACAAAGGTATCTTTCATTATGCAAACCTAATTTACTTACTAAATGATCCTAATTTCGTCCGTCACGTCTCTGTCACGTGCATTTGAATGTAAATTCAAGTCGGTTATCTTAGAAGAAGAGCAAGGTGGAATTGAGATTCTGTACAGCGATTTTCCGTTTGTGTCAGATATAACAATTCTTGTTGATAGACAGAGATCATAGACCAGTAGAAGGCTCTGTATACGATGATGACACATAGTCTTCCAATACCTTTTCGATGGCTTCTTTGTCCTCATTAGTTATATATTCTTGATACCTTGCAAAGTCAAGTGGAGTAACTATACCGATAGGTTTGTTTGATTTACTTTTATCATCGACAACAAGTAAATGCCTTACGTTGTTTTTTAACATCATATCAGCTGCAGCTGAGGGAGTTGAGTCAGACTTGATAGTAATAAGAGGTGACGACATTATCTCTTTACTTGTCATAGTCCTAGTACTTACATCATTAACACATACCTTTCGGACTAAATCACGTTCAGTAAGTAAACCTTGTGGTTTACCGTCAACATCAACCACTACTAATGAACTGACATCCCTATCTTTCATTTTCTTGGCTGCTTTTTGAACAGAAGACATTTCTTCTATACTTTCCAGTTTCTTTCCCAATATATCGCCTATAGTTAAAGTCATGGAAGTATACTCTTTTTCCTTGCTCTTTTAAATATATGGTTGTTGTAATAAGTTGAATTATCTGGCTCATCTCCATTGGGGTCATGTTAGGTATATTGCTATAAAAATAATAAAAATTACAAGACAACAGAATAAGCGTTTGTATTTTCGCTATTACTAATTTATCTCATGTTTTAGTTCATTCAATTGATAGTGTTTGCTTGATATCTTCTAAATCCTACTAATAATTCTGCTTTATCCAACAGGTGATTATTGCGTGAATGGAACTATAATTAGTATCCACGAGAAGTTACAAAATTTAAAGATAGTAAAAAAATCTACCATTGTCGCCATGTCGCAAAGCACAGCAAATTTATGCCCCCCGCTGATCTAAAACCAGTTTCACCCTTTTTACTGTCCTTTTTGCTATTCAATTCTATAGATATTTTAAAGGTCTTCTAAATCTGGAGAAATTGTATTCAACTATATATGTTTGCTGGCACTGCATATTACAGACTACGTTTATGTTTTTTCCACCAATCATAAGCAAGGTAGCGACATATAGATAACAAAGTTGTAAACGATACTAATTAATAAAATAATCTTTTCAAACTATTCAAATATCATCTAATAATTTACCTGTAACGAGAATGGATATCCTACTCTACCGCATGGTAGTGATATGTCAGCCCTTTGCACATGTTACATTCTCAACGACCCGATAGACATGCACACAATATAAATATCACATCAGACAGAAGGGCACTGAATTGGGTGAAGAAGTATGTCCTACGTGCTACAAGTTTCTTCAGTCAATATATGACAAAAAGAGGATGAAAAATGTTAAACAGATGGTGGTCAACTGCAATGCATCAAATAATAAAATTAGAGAATGCAATAGCTTTTATCATAAGAAATTGACTGACAGTTTCAAATCTTCCTTTTAGAGACCACAATTGGTTGAAATAATCATGTATACCTAATGCAATAGCTATGCAAGTCGTAGCTTAACAGTCAAAGAATGAAGACACAGCAAAAGTAATCGTAGAAAATGAATAGTCATTTATAGGAAAATTGGGCTTCATCTGAGTCGCTGCTGTTCACTATTTGGCAAATAAGATAGACATATTTTGCAAATTTTTGACAACTAAAAAAATGAAAGTTACCACTGTCAAACACTTGAAATGACTCCTGTCCTGCCTCTTGACTAACAGTCTTGGGTTCATACTTACATGTACTCAATATGATGTAAATAACTATTATACCAATGTATCTTCACAAAAATCTTTAATGTATATACTTATATATATCGACCTTTAAGTGAGATATGTAAATCTGACATGGCCGCCCAAACCAGAACGAAATTATATAAAGTTGAATCTAAATCTGCAAAAACCGGAGTAAAAACCTATAGACATTCAATTTTTCTAGAAAAGGCTTTTGTAGAAGATAGTTTATTTCCTTTCAAAGCTGGTGAAAATTTGATTGTAAGGATAGACAAAGATAGACTAATCGTTACAAAGTTTAAAGACCAAAGTTGAGTCACTTGTGGAGACTGACTTGTGAGGAGTTTAATTTATAATATATTAATGCCAGTCCTTCAGTCGTTGTATCAGATATACCTATTTGCTTAGCGGTAGACTAAATGCAATTGTTGCTCCTGTTCCATCATTATTATTCTCAGCCCATATCCTACCTCCATGAGCTTCTACAATACTTTTAGAAATAAATAACCCCAATCCAGTGCCACCTGTTTGAGATTTCGTAGCGAATTTTGTAAATAGCCTTGGATATATCTGGGGATCTATGCCCTGACCGGTATCTTTGATAGCAATAATAACATGATTATCTCTTTTTTGAATTGACACAGATATAGTTCCTTTTTTCGTAAACTTAATAGCATTATTTAATAAATTAGCAAAAAGCTGGTTAAGCCTATTTCTATCTCCTTCCACTAGAATAATATTCTCTTGTTTAAGCATGTATATGAATTTCAATTTACGATCAGTTTTTTCAATTTCGTTTTTGTAATCCTGTACAATCGTCGATATCAGATCATTTAGATTCAACTGCTCTATGTTTAATTTTAGTGATTGGCTTTCGATTCTTGTAACATCCAAAATATCTTCTGTTAACCTTTGTAATCTTTTTGCATTTCTGACAATGGTGTTCAGCATCAACAAATCCTCTTGCAGCTTGTTTTTGTTCTCCATGTGGTTGTGTGTAACTGCAGTAATAGTATTCTCTTCTACTTGTTTTCTAGAAAGAAGCATCTGACTTAATCCAATTATCGGCTGCATAGGTGTCCGTAACTCATGCGCTGCTATATCAATGAATTCCTTTTGCATCTTATCATGGATTTTTAGTTGTTCATATAATTCACTTTGAACCCATAGACTTTCAAATATTGAAGCATAGGAAACGACAGTTGGTTTGCTATTGGAATAAGTTGCCAACCCCATTGCTTCGTATGATGTTTCTCTAGTATCATCCTTCAATTCTATAGCTAAAGAGAACTTTCTATCTACTACTATGATTGAGACTTTGCTCTGCAATGATTCTCCAATGAATCTAGTCTCAATTCTTTTATGTTGTGATATTTTTTGTGTTATTTCATTTTTGGACGATTTGTGCAATGGTGTTAGAATTTTAACTTTTATACCTCGTTCCGCTGATTCTTCTAGTAATTCGATTGCTCCAGAATGAGCTTGACGAAGGAAGGCATTGGATGTAGAAAATATTATCAAAATTTCTTCCATAGCTGATTTTACAAGCTCAAATCCAATCATTTGTATTTCAACAGGATCTCGAATAGTCTCTATAACTTCCGGTTTTATTCCCTCCTCAATCTCTTTGACTTTCTGTTCAGCAGGTATCGCTTTTTTCCAAAAAGTATTAAAAATGTACCTTCCTTGTTCTACAACCTCTTTAGCATTGCTATAAAATACCTGTGGTATTAGTTGACCTTCACGTAACACAGTGGTAGTCATATATTCTGATTCACTTATTGCTATACCTCCTGCAAATCCCCCGAGGTGTCGAAACTCATCAACTATTGTCATCAGTTCTTTACAGTAACTGATGTTATCCTTTGTAATTTCTGTGATGAATCTTATTTTTGCACCTCTTCTCTTGGCCTCAATATAATTATCCTTATATATATGAGGAAAATCCATGATTATAGATGGTCCATTTTTATCACCAAACAGATCCATCGATTTCTTTGCATTTTGCATGAACTGAATTCCTCTACTGACTGTATTTTCTATACCATACAATACCTCAGTTTTCTCTTCCTTTTCTTCAGAATCGTTCATAGCTGTCAAGCCAAGAAGTACAAGTGCAGGAGTCCTATTATATAAAGCCCCTATAGCATAATCTTTATAGTTTTGGGGCAAGCAGATAGTTTCCGACCGACCATCTTCAAAGAAAATATTTCGTATTATATGTGAGATACATTTGGAAGGATAATCCTCATTTGGACAATTTAACGATTGAAAGGAAAACATACAAATCAAGGCATAGCCAAGCTGGATGAAGGCTCATGTAATTCGATTGAATGGATTTTTTAAGCATCACGATATAGAAGGTGAGCAATTTCGGAATATTCAGATCTCAGAAATCTTCTCTTCAATAACATGTACTCATTTGTTCGGTCGGATGATCTTCCTGCAAATTAGGATTGTATTGAGTTATGATAGCTACTGCTATCTATTGGAACGACAACGGGGATGCAGATGATGAATATACAGACTTTATGAAAAGAGGCTTTAGAAAAATATTAGTATCTTCTTGCCAGCTATTTTAATAAGATGGAAGATTTGTTAAAATGACACCGCGTAGATGAATTCTCTCAACACATATTCATTACCTGTACCAAAGAAATTCTTGAAACACATAGACAGAAATTCCTCTCCTGCTCATATCGGCAAGCTTAGAAATGCAATTGATCTTGTAGTTCCTGAGAATACCCCAGTACTTGCAGCGGCAGATGGGATAGTGACTGCTGTTAAAGATGATTCTAATATAGGCGGGCCTAATCCGTCTTATTGGATGTACACCAATTTTATCACTATTATGCACTCAAATGGCGAATATACAAGGTATGATCACTTGGCATATCATAGTTCAAAAGTAAAATCTGGACAATATGTTAGTGCTGGCGAAGAGATCGGCAAGGTTGGTATGACTGGCTATACTTATATTCCACATCTTCATTTTCAGGTGTTCGTATTTACAGGAAGTAATGTGTGGACAGACTTTGATACCATAGAGATTGGAGAGTTTACATGACGTATGTATTTGTGTATAATGATTTTTACAACATCAATCAGCAATTAAGATATATCCCTATCTTCTCTCTATAAACGAGAAAGATCACATTGCACCTGCTACGCTCTATTACGTGTGACCAGAAACCATAGTAAGAAGTACAATAATCAGCATAATCGTCAAGGTCAGAACATTGCTCCCTTGAGTTCAATTACAATCCATTTATATTTCTCTCTATCCTATACAAAGCTGTATCCACATAATCATCAGTAATTAATGATGGTATATCAATACAATAGGATCTAGGAAGTAAAGAGTTTATTTTAAACAGAATTTGAACCTTCTTGTCTATATCTGGTTCATTATAGCAATCTTCTATTAATTTTGTAACCATAGTGCGGAGTATTATGGTAGTCAACTTTCTATCCATCCTTAGTAACTTGTTTGCGATCCAAAATTCTTACACACATCACATTTATCTACCATAAACATTTTTTCCCAAGAAAATTCACTAGCAGCCTTTCCAAACCGTTCAAAAAGCACACCACACTGTCTGCATTGATGAAGATATGATGCTACATGATTTCTTCTGGCTCTTGTATTGGAACCAGATATTCTTAGGTTCATACTTATATGTATGCTTTATAGTATAAATAAGTTGTATATTATAGCATACGCACAAAACCTCTAATGTATATACTTACATACACCTGTAAATTACAACGAAATACATCAACGTAACAATGGCCGTAGCCTTTGCTCCTCTTTTGTGACACTATTACTAGCTAGTGGATGATGGTGATCGTTGTAAGTTCATAGGTATAGGAGGGTTTGAAATATTGGCCAAGTGATTGCGTAAGCTTAAAAAATCTTCATTTGCAGAACTAGATTGAATAGATTTATTGTTATTAATTTTATTGTTATTATTATTATTAATTTTATTTGGTAACCAAGATTGCGAGTACAATGTATCATCATAAGGAATAATTGCCAGAAAATACAGACCTATTGATTCATCTTGTTGATGATGATGATGCAATGATAGCGATGATGATGATGTTGCTGTCGTTGTTGATGATGAGGACGGCACATTAATTTTAAATATAGCAAAAGTTGAAGTTTGTGCCATATTCAAGAAATCTTCCATCTCATCATTTGTCAGAATAGTAAGTCCATATTTAATAGCTCTAGCAGCATAATGATTTTTGCTACTTTCATTTGATATTAGAGAGAGATTGATATGTTTTTCTTCTGAGTATTGAAATGTGATATGTTGCTTTGGGTTTTTTGGATTTGGTATTACAATAGTTTCTTGTTGTGGTTGGATACTATTGTTATTATCAGCAGCATTATCGGCAATATTATCCTCATGATCGTTACTATTCTTATGAGGGATCTTGATGGCAGTCAAAGAAATACGTTTGTTTTGACTATTAATCCACCCTTTTGTCATCCTACTTGCAATTTTTGGTAACTCATCAACCATTATCTTTACACTACCCTCCATATCTAGTACTTCTTTTTTATTGGACGCTACCAATTTAGGATCACATGTATGCTTTTGCTCTCTTCGTCCTACGACATCAACATCACCATTATTGTTCCATCTTTACCAAACCTAACCTGTAATGGTTCCGTATATAGGCAATCCTTGCAGATTACAAATCTATAGCCAAATACATCTTCTTTTTGTTGTTGTTTGTGTTGAACACCTAGAATAGGATTGTAACTAGGGCCACCATGAATTACAGAGGATTGCATATATGATTGAGGTGTGGTAGTAGCAGCAGATACTGTCTTGCGAGCCCATTCTCTAGCAAATTCTAGAGAAAATTCAGTTATCATTTGACTTAAAAGATCTTGCTGTGGCGGTGCTGCTGATGTAGATGGAGATGAAGATGGTTTCATCCCTTTATATGATTGGTCAGAATAAGAAGAATTACTAAGTGAAGGTCTTCTATATGGTATAACAAAAGGGTTAGAATAAGAATAAGAAGAAAAGAAGGACGAAGTGTTTACTCTTCTGTTTGAGCCATACAAAGTGTCGCGGCGAAATTACTGCTACTACTGTAATTGCCATTACTAATGCACTAACATTATCAGCCTTTGTCATCAAGTGCGGCCAACCGTAGAAGTAGAATTACCGCTAAAGAAATTGTTGAGTAGTTTTACTAGAAAATCTGGCTGCTCTTCTGGAATCCAATGTCCTGAATTTGAAACCGTAATACCCTCAACGTTTTCGGCTAATATCTTCATCCCATATATGATACTAGGCATAGTGATATTACCTCCTAACACTGGAATATATCCTGCTCCTACAGCCAGTACTGGCATTGCAAGCTTTGTTTTTGAATAATTCTGATTTTGAATCGCATCCTGTGGGAAGGCTCTATAATACTCAAATCCAGCACGCATTCCACCTGGAGCAGAATAATGGCTAACAAATTCGTTGATATCCGCTTGTGTTATCGCAGATGGATTATATGCAAGACCACGATAAAACCATGATAAATACATCATCTCTTTTCCTTGTACAAGGGCTTCTGGCACATCGGGTGTTTGATGGAATAAAGCCCACCATATTGGAGGTCTTCCGGCAGGCCCAAAACCGGGAATCGTGAAATCCATGACTGCTAACCTCTTTACTACCGTAGGGTGTGCAGCTGCGTAAGAATAGGCTACCTGTGTTCCTATATCATGACCCACTAAGAAAATTGTTTTAAATCCTAACTTAGTAACCAGTTGATGTATGTCTTCAGCTACAGTCTTACCATCATAACCAGTAAGTGGTTTAGAAGAGTCTCCAAGGCCGCGCAGATCAGGTACAATAACAGTATAGTTCTTTGCTAAGGCTGGCATGACAAGGCGGAATTCATACCATGTTTCAGGCCATCCATGTAATAATACTATGGGATCACCATGACCTCCTATAACATAGTGCAATTTAATACCATTAACTGATGCCGTATGATGAGAAAATGTCATATTATCTAACTGAAAAGAATTCCCACTAAGATGTTGTTGTTGTGCCATTGCAGTATTCCTTTGATTTAACACTAATGGAGAAGCAAACAATGTACCAGTAGCAATGATGGCAATTAAGAGAAACGTAGTTGCAGTCATTCGACATGAAGTATGGAATTTAGGTTTATCTATCCTGACCATTACATAATCTGGTCGCCGGTTTGTTATAATAGTATGATGGGTACAATGCAATGCAATGTACCCATTAGGGACCAGATTCGGATGCGACGTCTATCTTTCAGAAGAGCTACTAAACCTAAACACGACAGTGTTATCTGTTATAGTAAAATCTAATTTTATTTTAAACATTTCTTGCAATATGTACTGAAAGATCTCTTTTACGAAAAACGAATAGCCACTTCCCATATCATGTTGAATAATAAAATTGTGGACTTCATTTGTGACTTCATGTTTATAAGCGAAAGAAGATATTCGTGACCAATTTTCTAGGATGTTCAAAAAGGATGAGAGAGTAATTTCCCCTCTTAATAAGAGTCCTATATCTATATCTCTCTTAGCTATAATGATAGCAAGATCCGAGATTTCCTCTTCTGTGAGTTTACTGAGAACCAGGCTCATGGTAGACCTTGGAATATAAAATAATCCGGCCGGAGCAGCGAATGTATGCCAATCTAAATGTTCTCTGATGATCTGATTTACTAGCGTGTTAAGACTTATCTGTTTCTTTTTTGATTCTTCACGGTGTTCCATATGTGGCAAACTCGTTAATCTATTCTTCGGGCATTCCCCTACTGACCTGTATTTTTTTCCTTGCCGTTTCTTTATCATTTTCAACTTCTACGATACCGAGTTTCGTTTTCAAAATAGAACCATAGTCTCTACCTACACTTGTGCAATGTTCCTTTAAAATAGTCAATTTTCTTTTTACTGTTTCAACGGATCCATATAGGTTGCATGCATCAGCATACTTTGCCACAATCCTCAAAGTTTGTCGCTCTCCAACTCCACCTACCATAATAGGAGGTGAAGGTTTCTGTATAGGTTTGGGATTACAGTATGCATTCTTGATCTGATAATACTTGCCACTAAATGATGCTGAAGGTTCCTCTGTCCACATTTTACGGATCATTTGGATTGCCTCTTCTAATCTCAAGAACCTCTCTTTAACTGGAGGAAAAGGGATACCATAAGCTAATCATTCTTGTTCGTTCCAACCTGCGCCTATTCCCAGAAAAAATCTTCCTTTACTTAAGACATCCAGAGTCGCACCGATCTTGGCTAATATAGATGGATATCTGTATATATTGCCTGTTATGAGTGTTCCCAGTTTTATTTTAGAAGTTATTCCAGCCAGAAACGATATGGTTGTCCAACTTTCTAGCATAGGTTCTTCTGGTTTTCCTACTCCTGGGATCTGATGGAAATGATCCATGACCCAAAATGAATCAAAGCCGGCATTTTCTGCTTTTGTGACAATATTGTTTAAGGTATCAGCGATCTGAGAGGCATCTTGATTCTTGTAATCAAAACTAAAGCTTGGGTGTTGTAAGCCAAATTGCATGTTATGAATTTAAGACGTGAAATATGTTAATAAAGTGGGTTGATAATTATTTGCATACCTGGATTTTCTTTTATTTTTATCGTAAGTATATAGAGTTGCAAAGTTGCCACACTACTGCACATTCAATTCTCTTTAGATTCTACAGTTTTTGCTTTGGACTTGTTTTGCGAACTATTTCATTATTGATAAAGTCTTCAAATGCAGGGTCAAACCATTTTTCTAATTCAAGGTCACTTTCCCAATATTCCCTTATCTTGCCCTGTTCAAAACAGGTTCTCATCCTACGTAGCCATCCGGTCCATTCATTGTCACTTACTACTTTTCTTTAGTACATATGAGTTGCAGGTGCAAAGGTATGCAAATGATGATATGTAAATGGTAAATGCTAATTACTTCTGTAAGGTGTGACAACAAGCCTTGCAAATTTTGATGAGGACTTGATGCAAGCAACTCATAGAAAATTTTTCTAGTAA
>JAFAQB010000073.1 GCA_019246625.1 Nitrososphaeraceae archaeon | reverse complement strand
AGGGAAGGGAAAGATGTAATAAAGCATGATATAGGCATAGAAATATCTGACGAAGAAGAAACTCAACAGTCTGCTGATATATTCACAAAGCTCAAAGTACGAAAAGATCAAGTACCGATAAAGCCATTAATAGAAGGAAAATTAGAAAGATAAAATACGGAGGATAGAAGTTTTTCATAAATAATAACTGCCGAGTACAAATCCAGTGTGACTAGATTACATCATTCTCAGTCAATAAATAGTGTATCTGACCATATATAGTATGAACAATAAAAGAATGAGCGAAAAAAAGACTATGCATACTAACAATGCATTAGTTTCATTATCCAAGGAAATAGAATATGTAGCTGATAAGGTATCACAATCGGTGGTAAGTGTACGTTCAAGGACTAGGGGAAATGGTTCAGGAGTTATTTGGGACTCTGATGGCCATATAGTGACATGCAACCATATAGTCAGAAAACTAGACAATGTTGAAGTTAGTCTCAATGGCGATAGCAAGTCCTATCTAGCCAAGGTTGTAGGTAACGATCCATATTCAGATATCGCAGTCCTGAAAATTGAAACCAATGATATTGATAACATTCCCTTAAAACCAATAGAGATTGGTGATTCTGAAAATCTGAAAGCAGGACAGTTTGTTCTCGCTCTAGCTAATCCTTATGGACAATATCCTAGCATCACACAAGGAATAATCACAAGCGAAAGAAGATCGCTTGGAGGAGCTGGATGGTGGTGGTGGGCAAGCATGACAGATAACATAGTTGTTACTGATGCTCGTCTGAACCCAGGATATTCTGGAGGACCCTTAGTTGACGTAGAAGGAAAGATGATCGGATTAAACGCAGCCTATATTTCATCTCGTGGAATTGCAATTAGAGTAATTAAAGTAACAAATATCGCTGATCAACTCGCAAGAGATGGAGCAATTAAGAAAGCATACATTGGCATTGTCACAGATGAAATTCATCTTCCTCATGAAATAGGAACACAGCTAGAGCCAAGTCAAGATAAAGGCCTCTTGATCATTTCAGTCGAAAATGACACACCTGCAAAGGAAGCAGGTCTCTTAATAGGGGACATCATTGTAAAGTTTGATAACGATCCTATCACAAATATACTTGACCTAAGAAGACAACTCTTAAAGCAAGATGTCATCGGAAAACCAGTGAAGCTTACAATAATAAGAAGTGAAAAAAAGAGTGAGCTCACAGTTACTCCCCAAGAAGCGTCTAGATCCGGTTAACAGCAGTAAGGGTCAAACAAAGCAGTGACATAAGGTATGATACCAGTTAACGAAGATCTAATTGTTAATGCTGTTGAAAGGGTGGGTAAAGCTGTTGTAAACATTGCAACAGTAAGAAACATTCATGACCAATTATTCCGTGTATTTCCTATCGAAGGTGTTGGATCCGGTGTTATTGTCAACGAGAAATGTCATGTACTTACCAACAATCATGTTGTTGACGAAGCCCAGAGACTAAAGATTACGCTCACAGATGGAAGTATGTTCGATGGAAAAGTAATAGGCAAGGATGAGAGTACTGACTTGGCCATAATAAAACTAGATTCGACAGAAACACTTCCCTTCGCTGATTTAGGAAATTCTGATGATTTGAAGATAGGCCAAATAGTGATTGCTATAGGTAATCCATTTGCTTTAACTGGAGGACCCACTGTAACGGCTGGAATTCTAAGCTCACTGGACAGAAAAATCCATTTTGAAAATGGAGTGCTCGAATTAGTTCAAACTGATGCAGCAATAAATCCAGGTAACTCTGGTGGACCTCTTGTAAATACAAAAGGTGAGGTTATAGCAATTAATACAGCAAAGATGCCATATGCACATGGTATAGGATTTGCAGTACCAATCAATATTGCTAAAACAGTAATGACAGAACTAATACAAAATGGAAGAATAATCAATAGACCATGGCTTGGGATATCCTATGTAAAAATAACAAGACAATTAGCTCAATATTACAGATTGCCAACTACAAAAGGTGCTTTAATAGCACACGTAGAATCAGACAGTCCAGCTGATGATGTAGGATTGAGAAAGGGAGATATAATTGAAGCAGTAGATGGTAAGAGAATAGATGATACTACGGAAATTTCACTTAATGTAAGAAAGAAGGCCATAAAGGACAAGCTAACGATGACTATTAACAGATATGGAAGACGCTTTGAAGTTCCAATACAGCTTCGGGCACGACCATAACTCATTTTTATTCTATATATTTTGCAGGTTGCAACTAGTTAACCAACTGTTGCGCTTCCTAACATAGGTGACAATATTCAAAGCATACAACTTTAGAAACAATAAATCATCTTCTTGTGACCATAAATCAGTAGGCTTGTAACAGCTAATCTCCTTTCTTTTTAGCTGCTTTATACCCATGATACAGTCTGGCTTTCTCTCAAGTCTTGATAATTCATTTCTTCTTTTTGGATCATCTACGTTAGGATAATGCAGCCACTTGAAAAATTCTAGATAATACCATAAGCTTTGTATTGTATGTGCCTGTCCATTTATGTAATGGGTCTACATTCTCTTGCTTGCGGTATTTATCTATATAGCATAATAGGATATAGTCTGTTGTCATGTCAATAAACTTCTTTGCAATCCCAAGACTTTGGTAACTCTGCTAAAACTTGGATTGTATGTTTTTTGTAACTAAGCCTCGGGTTAATCTCTCTATTCATTGCTATGCTATATTCGCAAACTGTCAATGCATTTTCTTTTGATAGCCTGCCTCTATCTCTCAAGATTAGCTCGCAAAACCTGCTAGTAGTAAAATATTACATTGTATAGGAGGATAATACTTATTAGAATTAATTTGCTATTACTACTTGTTATCTAAACATGGAATATGACAAACTATGCAAAGATATCCTAAATTTAGATCCAAAGGTTCGCTATGCAGGAGTGTGTGACGAGACAGGTACAACAAAGCATGGTGGACAACGTGAAGGTGTAAAGAATTTGCTTACATCTGAAGAAACAAAGAAGTCGAATATGCAAGCATTAGCGAGATGGGGATTACGTAACGCACTTGTTCCTAAGATCGGTAAAGGTAAATACTCTATGGCAGAGTATGAAAAACTTAAGCGAATAACTTTTCCATTAGCAGAGTCTGAATTACTTTTGGTAACTACAGAGGTAGATGCCGACCATAAAAAGATTATAAATAATATCTTGGATCTGCTTCAAAATCCTAGTAAGAATCATGTGAGAGATTAAATTTTTATCAAAATACTTAAACTGATTAGAATAAACGAACATAAATAATGTAACAAGCACCATAACCGTTTCTTCAAATACGGTTTAAGGTTCTATAAATGGTAGGATTTTTAGAAGCTGTGACTTCTTCTGGGCTAGTGCAAACTACCATAGTCTGAGTCATAGGTCCTGTTAAAGCTTCATCTTTGGCAACCACCTTTCCTGGTATTTCGGCACTCCAAGAAGCAAGGTCATCTGCTACTTCAAAATTGATTGGAGCAAAATCTGGGCCACGGAGATCTCCTATAATCTTTGCAAATTCAGGACAATGAGCAATTTGTAGAACAAGCAAACGAAATTACTAACAATACTTTACAACAGTAGGAATTAACAATCAGCTGGTAATCAATGCAATAGATGCAGCAAGAGAATCCAATTGATGCAATAACAGATTTTAGTAGCATGCTGCAAAAGCTTGGATATCATTATTCTCTAGACAACAAGAGCAGCAACAATTCTTTAATAAATAAAGTGTATCATCACCTTTTTTATCTCTTAATCTCTAGGTATATTTATCATCTCTATATTCTTTTGAATTCTATTATTTTTGAACGATGCCATGGTCTTGTCCTTACCTTTTGCCTGCAGTCTGGACAACGTAGCATTTGTTTTGAGAGTTTTATATCACAATGAGAACAATAGTTAAAAAAGTTATAGTCTACTCTGCTGCGAGCCGGTTTCTTTAACATTGCGGTTTGTTGGTCTATGATAATATTATTACTACCAGTAGTGGCGTTGGCATTAGCTTCTACCGCTACTGCGTTTACAAATTTACTTCTAGTAATCATATATTTTTTGGTTTGAACCTCCTCTAGTATTCTTTATATTGAGCTAGACAAGACTTGGATTATTAATGGCAGTTGTCTTCTTTTTGATCTTTTGGAGGGCGCTTTCAAAGTGTTTCATTGTAATTTTCAAGCCTGGTCTTTTATCTTCTTTCTGTTTATCCTGACTTTTATCACCTTCTCCTTTGATAGTTGTTGTATTTGGATCAGCAGCTTTATTCTCTCCTCCAAACTTATTATTTTCATTGATGGTAGCAACATATTCCTTAATTGCTGACATTGCTGCTGCATTTACTATAGCTGCAATATCAGCCCCTGTAAGTCCACCTGTTAACTCTACTAGTTTGTCCATATCCACAGTATTATCGAGGGGTTTTCTTTTAGTGTGGATTTTCAATATATCTTTTCTTGCCTCCTTATCCGGAAGCGGCACCTCGAGTATTCGGTCAAATCTGCCAGGCCTTAGCAATGCTTCATCTATTATGTCTGGTCTGTTTGTCGCACCTATTACAACTACTCCTTTAAGGTCCTCCAATCCATCCATTTCAGTTAGCATTTGGCTGATTACACGCTCTGTAACGTGTGCATCTCCTTCAGACCTGCCTCTTCTTGGAGCGACTGCATCTAGCTCGTCAAAGAAAATAATACAAGGTGCTGCCTGCCTAGCTTTTCTAAATATTTCTCTAACCCCTTTTTCTGATTCCCCTACCCATTTACTTAGTAGTTCTGGTCCTTTTACACTAATGAAATTAGCCTCAGAAGTAGTTGCTACTGCTTTAGCAATCATTGTCTTTCCTGTTCCAGGAGGACCATAAAGCAGTAAGCCTTTTGGTGGCTTCACATCTACTTGATTGAATAAATCTGCATGTTTTAACGGCCATTCTATTGCCTCTGCTAATTCTTCTTTAACTTCGGGTAATCCACCGATGTCATCCCATTTAACATTTGGTCTTTGTATCTGTACTTCCCTCATAGCTGATGGTTGAACATCCTTTAGTGCATTCTGGAAATCTTCATTTGTAATTTTGATCTTATTTAAAACTTCAACAGGAATCTTATTTTGTTCCATGTTAATTTCAGGAAGTACTCTTCGAAGTGAACGCATGGCCGCTTCTTTACTTAATGCTTCCAAGTCAGCACCAACAAATCCATGGGTAACTTTGGCTATAGATTCTAAATTAACATCTTCAGTTAGTGGCATTCCCCTGCTATGAATTTGTAGAATATCATACCTGCCTTGTTCATCAGGTATTCCTATTTCAATCTCCCTATCAAATCTTCCAGGCCGTCGTAATGCAGGATCAAGTGCATTTGGCCTGTTGGTGGCACCTATCACCACAAGCTTACCTCTTCCTTCAATTCCATCCATTAAAGTCAATAACTGGGATACTACCCTTTTTTCGACATCTCCTGATACCTCTTCCCTCTTCGGGGCGATTGAGTCTATCTCGTCTATAAATATAATCGATGGAGAGTTTTCTTGAGCTTGCTTGAATGTTTCTCTTAAGCGCTCTTCACTTTCTCCATAGAATTTACTCATTATCTCTGGACCACCTATAGAATAAAAGTTTGCATTTGTCTCATTGGCTACTGCCTTTGCAAGCAGGGTCTTTCCAGTTCCCGGTGGACCGTAAAGTAAAACACCTTTTGGTGCTTCAATTCCAATTCTCTCGAAGATCTCTGGATGTCTTAGGGGAAGCTCAATCATCTCCCGTACTTTTTGAACTTCATTTTTAAGACCACCAATGTCTTCGTACGTTATCCTAGGAACGCCACTGCCGCCCTTTACACCAGCTTTGGGTACTGATCCAATGATAAACTCCGTAAGATTACTGTCAACTAACGATGCTCCATCTGAAGATGGTGATATACTAGTAATTACAAAACCAATTTTCCTTCCCATTATATTAAGTGGAATCATATCGCCCTTGGCAACTACACGGCCATCAAGTAATTCAGGAAGATGTTCTTCTAAACCCACAATATTCAATTCTTCTGTAGGAGATAGAATTACTTGATCTGCCTTCTTGACATCAACTGCTTTCTGAACGTTTACTCTGTCATCAATACCTATACCTATATTGTTACGAGTATAGCCATCAATTCTAATCAATCCACGCCCATAGTCAGCTGGCTGACTGGACCATAATAAAACAAAAGTTTTCTTTCTCGCACTTTTAATTTCAACTACATCTCCTGTAGATAAGTCTAACTTCTCCATCGCCTTTGGATCAACGAGTGCTACTCCTCTACCTACAAATTTGGGATTAGTCTCAGCTACTCTTAACGTTAGATTATTGCCATTATCATCATCATCTTTGATATTCATATATTGTCACCTCGATTCAAAAATAAGATATTGGGACAGTGTGTGTAATCTTTTATTCCACCTTTATCTCTTTAGCCTTTGATTTGGGATCTTGCTTTAGCTTCATTTTGAGCCCTAGTATGCCATTTGTATAAGTCGCCTTTGCAGAAGCATCATCTAACTCAACATCAACTGGTATGTCTGCATGATACTTCTTTTCACCTTTTTCTGCATGTATGGAGACATGTTGGTCAGACACATTTACTTTGATATCTTCCTTGTTTACACCAGGCATCTCTGCTGTGATTTTCAACATATTTTGCTTCTCGTCTAATGCGGTATCTACCAACGGTGCCCTTGTACCACTTTGTTCTACAAGGCCCTTTGCAGATGGCTTCACATTGCCAAATTCTCTTACATGAGGTCTGCCATCAGGGCCTATTGTTACTTGGTATCCATAATAATACGGAAAGTTAGTGAGTTCTGACGTACTTATTTCCCTAACTGTCCTGAACATTCTCCCTAACATATCTTCAGCTTCTGCAAACTCTTTGTCTATATCTTCAAAAATTCTACTAGTGTTCCTAATACTCCAGAACGGATCTCTCCACATTTTGTTTCACCTGACATATTGTAATGTATATTACAATATATAAATTTTACTTACGTAGCAAAACCTTTATTACCTATATATGGCAATTATAACATGTATGTACGCGAGTCGAGCACTTGAATATCATCAATCTGTCCCTCAAGCTATACGGGCAATTCTTAACTCTAATAATCTGTACTTCCAAGCGCTCGTTTCAGGAATAGCCAATTATACAGCTTTGGCACAAAAAATTAAGCCTGCGGTAGAAGAAATTACAGGCGTTGAAGTTCAGATAGGTACTATAGTAGTTGCAATCAAACGATTTGCAGACACATTAACCAAAGAGCGGCAGCAGCATGAAGAAGGAAACAAATCAAATGTAGATAATCGAATAGAAGGAGCTAGGATGTCATTAACAGGTAGCATAATTGACATCGATTTTAACTATAAAGAATTTGATGAGATCTTTGATATGCTCGACGAAGTGTTTGAAAACGATAGTCGAAGTTACAACCTGATTCAGACAAATAAACAATTGACATTATTCACAGAAGATATTGAAGAAATTAGAAATATTGTGTCGACTGCTTCTAAAAGATTTGATGGTAAGATAAAAGAAGGACTTTCAAAGATCACTATTACTCTTCCATCTTCTACTGCTTCTGCTTCCTCTGATAAAGAACCGCAGCATCAAAAACCATACTATAATATGCTATCATTAGTGTCAGATGTTCTCTACAATAACCAAGTCACTCTGTATAATGCATTTTTCGCTCCTACCGAAATTGTGCTTATATTGAATGATAAAGATGCTGCTAGAGCTTACGAATTATTAAGAGCAAAGATATCAAGATAATATATTATATATATCTATAATATCTTCCATTAAAGAAGACTAATAGTTACTTTAACGAACTTTTATTTTGGAATAAGTAAAATTGAATATTCGCATAGTGACCCTACTAGATGTATTTTGGTAGAGGAGTGAGGTTTAGAAGAAGTAGAGGTAGAAAGGGAACATGATATAGATGCAGCAGCTATAGTATCCCTACTACTGTCAAAGACATTGTCATTACCATCGTTGTCATATTTATTATTGTAGATAACTGCATATCTGTCTGGATTCATTCTCAACGCTTCAACAACTGCAACAAGAGCTGAAGTTAGTAGCGACTTTCGTTCTCTCAAAAGTCTATCTACAACTTGTTCAGCAATACTTTTAACTATAAGATAATTCCTATTACTATTTTTAAACCTGGAAGCAAATTGTTCTAGCTGATGCTTTTGATTTTGAAGGTCACTTATAAGTGTCTTTGAACCTAATATGACAAAATAAATGAATTGAAAGTTATTGACTACAAGTTTCATGACTATGAATACACCCGAAATAATCCTGATGCTGTGATGAAATAAACTTGGCATTATCTAACGCTGCAGTTTTTCATAATCAAAGATTGCTTTTTCCATTTTTCTTTGGTAGTTAAACCTACTGGAGCAGGCCAATAGATGACGGGAATTCAACCGATACTCTCGCTACCATATAGCCCGG
Organism: Nitrososphaeraceae archaeon; assembly: GCA_019246625.1. Lineage (GTDB taxonomy): Archaea > Thermoproteota > Nitrososphaeria > Nitrososphaerales > Nitrososphaeraceae > Nitrososphaera_A. Next base: position 9,466 of record JAFAQB010000073.1, on the reverse strand, counting down.
TATTATTTCCTGTGCTAATCGATTGTCATCCTCAAAGTAATCTAATAAGAGATCATTATTCTGGGCGTTCCTTGTAATAATCATTTGATTTGCTGCCGGACAAAATTTATGTAGCTCTCTATGCAAAACTTACAGTTGAATAAAACCAAGCCCATTACTGGTCGCAGTCTGTATGTATTTAATTATCCACGAGGGAAACCTAGCCTGTTGAGTAGGCTAAATAGTTACCAGGGTTCTGCGGGATAGGTTTCACTTGGACTTACCGATTTCCTCCATTCTTGCAATTTTTCTGATAGCATAAGTGTCTGCATCCTTTTCTTTCTCTCTCGAATCCCAAACTTTACCTCTTTTACCGGTATTAGTAGATAAAAAACTAAAAGCAGATCTACAAATAGCGAATAACGCAAATCAAGGTTGTGGACGAGCCATTATATATCAGAAACTCGATTTTGGCGTTAATACCACATTATCATTTTCATTTGTTCTATTTCTTACCATCATAATTGCAAATGCTACAGACAAAACTGATAATATTGTAGCAGTAAGAAATGTTAGATTATATGCTGTGGCACTAGGAAATACACCTGCAGCTGCTGTTCCACCTATTTTCAGTATTTGTTGTTGGGATTGCATAAACATTCCAGCAATTGCAGGACCAATAGCACTTCCTATAATCCTAATTAAACTAGTCATCCCAGTAGAGATTCCCATAGACTGTGGTGGACTTGCTAGTATTATCATATTCATGACTCCTACAGCAGCAAATGACAATCCTACGCTTACTATAGCTAAATCCATAGATACTAATAATTGAGTTGAATGGAATGCATATATTGCAAAGAATCCAATTGTAGTAATAATGGTTCCTGCTATCATGGGAGTTTTTGACCCCATTTTAGAGATTATAAATCCAGATGCAGGTCCGAATACAAGTAAAATGATTGAGAATGGAATCTGAATCTGTGTAGCTTTAATTACACTATCACCAAATCCTATAGGTTGAGGAGACCTAGCAAGTACAGGTATAGTTTGCATCACTAAAAACATAGACAGTCCAACTATTAGCATAATCATGTTTCCTAGTAGAATTGGCTTATTTGCCATGAGTGCAAAATCAAGCAGTGGTGATGAGGCTCTTTTTTCTATTAGGATAAATCCAATGAATGATGACACTCCAAGTATTGTAAAGAAGATTGTAATCACAGTACTATAGTTATTGTGTATAATAGAAGATGCTGACGAGGGGATGGTAAAAGTAGCAGCTGAACCTTGCCCTTGTGATGGTTGTAAGAATGTAAATACAAGCAAAATTGAAACTATAGCAACTGCAAGTGTTATTGCGCCCTTTATATCTAAGGGTGGCCTTTGGATTTTTTTATATCTTCTATCATTATTTTTATTCTTGTTCATGCTAGCATTATTTTTATTGTTATTGTTGTAATTATGATCTTCTTTTACATTAACAAATTTCCAAATTGTAATCAAAAGTGCTATTGAAATAGGAATTACAGTAAGAAATGTTGCATGCCAACCATAATACTGAATTATAGTACCGCCAACCACTAATCCTATTACAGAACCACTAGCATACATTGATGTAATAATCCCCTGACCTATTGAAATTTTAGTTCGAGGAAATTGAGATCTTATCATAGTATAGGCAATAGGAAACATACCCATTCCAACTCCTTGAAAAGCTCTAGCAATTAACATTATGTAAAATGTGCTAGAAGAAGCTGCGATGCTAACACCTATTGCATAAATTATCATTATTATCAACAAGACCTTTTTCCTACCGTGTATATCGGATAGTTTACCTGCAATAGGAGTCATAACTGCACCAGCTAAAAGGTACATAGTCAACAGCCAAGACGATGTACTATAAGAAATATGAAAATCTCTTATGAGATCTGGAATAGCTGGAATTAGCATAGTTTCAGCATAAGTTGCCATAGTTGCAATTAAACTGAGAATTGCTAATACTTTCCAAGCACTACTAGAAATTTTTTCTGGACTTTTTTCTGATAATGAAAATGATTTTTGTGATCTCGTGTATCTATTCCCGTTATTACTTACGCCATTTTGAATGTCGTTATTGTTATTATTTTTCTTCCACATGTTTTTTCGTTTCACTTCCTTGGTGAGTAAGTCTTCTTTCTTGAAGAAGAGGACGATTCAGCTATTCTTGATCCAATAACAATATTGTTATCCTTACTGGCGTATACTCCATAATGGTTTAGAAGATTCTCATTGATCCTCTCTAAAACCTGTTGTGTTATCTCTAATTGATCTTCCGAAATCCCTTTCGTCACTATTTTTTTAAGTGAAACAATACATGAATGCATAGAGTCTAGTAGTGCTTCTGCCTTTTTTGTAAGGTATACTCTATTAATTCGTCTGTCAGAAGCATCTTGCCTTCTTTCTACTAATGCCTTTGCTTCGAGTCTGTCGATTAAGGGTATGAGAGAAGATGTATCCAAACCTACATAATCGGCAATTTCTCTTTGAGTGATTCCATTTTGTGTGGTAAGAGTATTGATTACTTTCCATTGTGCCATAGTTATGCCAGCTTTATCAATTAACTCTAAATCAAATACATGCTGAATATTTCTAGAAGTTAGAACAATTTTGCGGCCAATATTATCTTTATTATTATTAATATGGTTATGCTGTTTATTACTATCAGAGATCATTTGATATCCAATTAATATATACAATACTATGTTATATAAACTCACCGTTTTATATTAGCCCTCTTTATCTCTTATTACAGTGCTCAAATAATATTACAGATTGGAATAGAGGAATGACTAGCAATCATGGTAATTATTGTGTTCTGGCTATCCTCTTAGCAGGACAGTTAGATGAATGAGGCGTATTAAAAGCCGTAGTAACTGTTGTTGAACATCATTAAGGGCAGTTATTATCTCATGCATGATTTAATAGCATAATCTGAAATCACATAACTTAAAGCAGAAGATGAATTATAGGAATTAAAACCACAATAATCTCTAATTCATCGTAAGCATCTTTTACTGATAGTTCTACAAACGTATCCTCATAGATTAGTAACCAATCTCTCATTCCTATGACAGGTAACTTATCATGAATAAAGTACTACATAAAACGCGGCCAAGTAGGGGCATATTAAGCACTTTAGAAAGAAGCAACGAGCAAAAACTATCCTATGTAACGAAAGAGAATTTATCAGTTGATTATGAAATAGAGTGTCCGATCTGCCATGATGTGAGCACCTTGCGCTCAGATTTCGATCGATTCTTTTATTTCTATGAGGAACGTTGCTTTACGCTTTCCTTTACACGATAACAAAATGGGTAAGCTTTATCATCAACACCCTGGAGGTGGTGTTCTAATATAAGTTCCAGTTCTTGGACAAGCTCCATGTTAGATGATTGTCCTTAGTGCTCTTGGAATGAAAGTAGCCAACGTCTAAAGTCTGATAAGTAACATTTGAAATAGAAACAAAAATACCTCGAATTGCAGGACCAACAAAAATACGTTTCCAAAAATAAAAGGAAAGAGGAAATTCGATCAAATCATGCTTCAAGTTCTTTTATCCTTTCACTTATCCCTTGTTTTTCCTTCTCTAGCTCCTCTTGATACTCTTTAAGCAATGATAAACGCTGTTCCTTGGTCAGAAAGCTCCTTGCTCTTTGTATCATATGGATGTATGCATGTATCATATGGTATTCACCTCCAATGTTCTCATATATGTGTTGGACATACAACATGTATTAGACTAAAATTATATCTATACATATCGGATATCAACATATTTGATATCAATGTATCTGATATCAATATATATGATACCAACATACTTGCATTGTGAGAAGTTTTTGTTGTGATAATTCTTGTGACAGAGATGAATGGTAGGATTTTTGAGCCCTTTTTACTTCAAAAGAAACCAATCCATTGACAGCAGCTTACTGACGAGATTGTAGACGAAAGAGAGAAAAACCGAACACTGGCATTCTATATCCAGCACTAAAAGGCCTCAGAGCGATGCGTTACTGATACGTTACATCTGGGCTAATAAACCGCTGCTTTCGGAGGATTTACGTCACTACTAAATACATCTGCACTTACGATCATACTATCGCCTGAGAAACAAGGCAAGTCCTTCCCTAAAGTCGTTACTTGGGATTATTCGAGTTCGTTAACTATAGGTGTATAGCTGCGATGGTGGCGCATCAATTTCCTACTATCAAACAGCACTACTATCGAACAGACATTACGACGTCAGAAACTTTACAACAGATATAGAAGGTTAAAGATAAGTTACGACCACTTAGCAAGATCACAGTCGCTACCCATAATTAAGTTATTGGCCCCCAACCAAACGATCCAGGATGCCAAAACGTTCTCCTTTGATGATACTGCTCAAGCATATGAAAAGGTAGATAGCGAAAGTGTCTGCTTTAGCGCAGTAATAAGAAACAAAGATTTAAAGAAGGATAATGTTTAAAGAATATGAACATATTTCCACCTTCAGATCAGAGACTTTATCCATTTGAATTTTACGCAGAAATGAGGCGTCTTAACCCTGTTGCTTATGATGATCACCATAATCTTTGGGGCGTCTTCCGTTATAGTGATATTCAGAATATCTTAGGAGATTATGTGACATTTTCGTCTGCTCCTCAAAAATTAGATTCCTGGTCTACCGAAAAAAACCAGAATGCAGATACGGCTTACCGATTCCAGCGCCAAAACCTAGTACAATCCGATCCACCATATCATAGAACTTTACGGGGTGTAATAGCATCAGCATTTACTCCCACTATAATAGCAAAACTTGAGCCACACATTGAGGAAATTGCACACGAAATGCTAAACAAGTTGATTCAGAAAGGGAGTATGGATCTCATAGAAGATCTGGCTTATCCATTGCCGGTAACAATTATTGCGGAGCTGCTTGGCGTCCCAATAGAAGATCGTGATCTGTTTCGAGGATGGGCGGACAAGATTTTACCCTCGACTCCAGCTGAACGTTATAGGACTGATGATGAACATGGTACTTCAAAAAATATCGCTCAAGTGATTAATGAAATGAACTCATACTTCAGCAATATTGTAGAAAAACGGACACAAAACCCACGTGAAGATCTTATAACCAATTTAATCCAAGCCCGGGCGGATGGACGTAGTCTGTATAAGGACGAAATCCTTACTTTTTGCACGCTTCTGCTTCTCGCTGGACACGTAACAACAGTGAATCTAATAGGAAACACGATTCTTTCATTACTGCAAAATCCTCGTGAATTTCGGCTTCTACAAGGTGATCGTACCTTGATCCCATCAACAATAGAAGAAACCTTACGCTACAGATCACCTGCTCAGGCAGTAGGTCGTACTGTCACTAAAGATACTGAGCTTGGAGGACAAAAGCTACAATCAGGACAGAGGATTATAGCATGGCTGGGTTCAGCCAATCATGATGAATCCGTATTCACAGATCCTGAGCGGTTTGATATAACTCGCTTCAAGTCTTTTCATCATCCGGCCCACATTGGTTTTTGCAATGGAATCCATTTTTGCCTAGGTGCCCCCTTAGCGCGTTTAGAAGGACAAGTGGTACTGAGAATAATCCTTCAAAGGTTGCAAGATTTGAGGCTGGACATTGACAGCCAAGACCAGAAAAGCAAACGACAGGATCTAATTCCAGTTCAAAGTTTTTTCTTACATGGAGTGACTCACTTACCATTACAGTTTCAACGTGGCCCAATTAAGGACGGACGAAACTAAAACCAAAGGAGTAGAGATGAGATAATTTGGCCCAAGCATAATCTAAATCGGAAAATAGCAAGGATTGTAGTGAGCCTCTTCGCGTCTTGTCGCGTCGGAACCACTATAGGGCTGTTGTCGTTTTCTGGATCCTTGCTTTCACTCCCAACCATAAACAATCCAATAACAACAGCAGCTAATTTCATTACTTTCTTTATTGCATATCCTGCTAGTGCGCCAAATAGGAAACCCAATCGACCAAAGTTTTATCTATCTGACTCTTTCGCCTAATATATCAGTAAGCCGTTGTAGGGCGGCAGACCCATCATTCGAGTCTAATCGTATGTCTAAGATACAGAAACCAGCTAAATATTGATTGGCAGCCTCTAGAGCCCTTATCGAATTCATCCTCTGTTTTAACAACAAACCCTCTTCCACCTCCAACTATTTCAGGAATATTTCTGTATTGCCAAGGTTGGAGGTCATTAAACGGACCATCCAACAGCCTTGGCTCTGTTCCATAACCTCCATTATTCAGTACGATAATAATGGGATTTAACTTGTATCTAACTGCACTTGATATTTCCATTCCGGTCATTTGAAAAGCACCATCGCCCACGATAGAATGTTCCAGCGGTTCGTTAAACATATGAACAGCCAAATACCATATAATTCGAACGGAAAAATAGGTGCTATCCCAATTATCACTTACCATAATCTAACAACTAACATGAATGATTATGAACCGAATGCAAATACTATAACTGTCGATCTATTTGCTCAGGAGATGAAATATTTGCATGACAATGGTTTTAGAGTATTATTACTCAACCAAGTTGGATTTGATCCGACAAAAAATGTGTTTTACCTAAAGAACACTTTTCCACCGCTTGAAACTGTTTCTGCATCTGCTAACCCTGCATCTGCAAAATCTACCCCAGGAGCAATATCGAGGTAAACGCATAATTACTGGCTGTACACCAGTCAGTGAAACAATTAGAAAGAGCACTAAATGAGATTTGACTAAATGGGGAATAGAAGTATGGTTCCAAGCGCCTTGGTTTGATCATGTCCTATAATGATGGTGCAGACTTTATGCAATAGACTAATTAATATCATGGACAGCTAATTAGGATTTGTCCTTCTATGAATCTTAAACAAAAGTTAGGGAATACGGCTGGTAAGTTATGTGAGGCTCTAATTCCTATAAAGCACGAATATTACATAGGAGAAGGACATAGCATTGCTATTTGCACATTATCAAGTATAGATTTGCTTCAGACTATACAAATACTTAGCGGCATACTATGACGACATGAAGACAAATAATTTATGCTGTAGCAATATCGTTACATCTCTAGTCTTAATTATAATAATCTCGGCTTTTCTTCCAAATTATACCACTAGCATAAATGCATATAGCAATACTTCAAAACTTCCTAAATCATTTGGATCTTTTAAGGATGGAATTATTGATAAAAGTATGATTTCTTCTACATTAAAATCTCATAGTATTGTCTTAAAGACATACAACACCACTGACATGATATCGTATGTAGGAGAAGTAAATGTAAGCAACTTGCCAAGACCTTTGTTTAAACCCTTCATAGGAATAAATTCAAAGGAGTCCTATCTAACAAGGAATTTCCAAGCTTATAAATCGGCAAAGAATCAATCAGAAATTGTAAGACCTAATACAAGCGTTCTTGAAATTGAACCCAATTCTTATACTTCTAGTAGTTCTTCAAAGAATAATTTGATGACGCTGACAAACAAACAATGGCCACTGTCGCATAGAAGCAATTATTTTAATACCACTGCTATACTTTCAGCAAAGTTTGAAGGCTTATCGCAGAACTGTTGTGTCCCTCCAGATATACAAGTTGCGGCTGGAACAAAACATGTGGTAGAAATGGTTAACCTTGATGGAGCGATTTATACAAAAAATGGAACTCTTCTAAAGTCTTTTGGACTTGAATTTCTCTTTGGTCCTACCATGGCGAAGGCTTCACAAGGATCAGATGGTATTATGAGTGATCCGGTGCTTTTGTTCGACAACTTATCTGGAAGATGGTTTGCTTCCATCTCTGATATAACCATACACAGTATTCGCGTAGCTGTTTCTAAAACAGATGATCCCACAGGAGTCTGGAGAATCTACAACATACCTTTTGGACTTCAATCCAATAATTGCTCTGATCAACCATTCATTGGGTTAAGCAAAGATAAGCTTGTAATTACCGTTAATAATTGGGATAATGATTGTGACTGGCGTTCAGATAACCAACCGCCTAAATTTATGGGAGTTCAATTCACGGTAGCATGTAAGGCAGATCTGCTCAGTGGATCACGATCTGTGAAATCTATCCAATCTGAACCAGAGCTAACTTATTTTTCATTACATCCTGCAATCACTTTTACCCCCACAACAACGTTGTTAATAGTCACTGCTGGTGATTTTAATCATAACAGTGTTCAAGCCTTATACATTGACGGACACTCTTTATACCATTTACAACTTGAGTTAGTATCGTATGGTATTCAAGATACTCATGTAGCACCAGATGGCATTCAGCCTATGGTACAAGTTGCTAGACAGATTACTAAAGTAGGAGAACAACAACCTAAGGTTAGCACAGGAGATGCTCGTATACAAAATGCTATTTGGTATCAGGGAAAGCTTTGGATTGCATTTAACGATGGCTGTTTTATCCCTGGAGATACAAAGAGTCGCTCTTGCATACGCTTGATTCAAATTGATACAACCATAGGTAAAGTAATACAAGATATCGACGTTGGATCTCTTGCATCCTCTCTATACTATCCTGCTATTTCCATAAGCAGAAATGGAACTTTGGGTATTATCTTTGGGTATTCTTCACATTCTGTTCATCCTAGTCTTTTAGTTTCAACAAGATCGTCGTCTAACTATGAATTTAACTCAATAAAGATGCCACAGTACTTGAAATTAGGGACAGCAAATGAATTATCTAATAGATACGGTGACTACTTTGCGGCGTCATCTGATCCATCAAATAGTTCTGTGATTTGGGTAGCAGGTGAATATCATTCTATGGCAACTTGGTCTACTTACATAGGTGGGTTGAACACTGGAACAACGATCTTAAGCAAGATGGGAGTAGAGGGAAAGTAAGGACACTAGTACTCCTCATTTAACCCTATCGTAGCATTTTACACAAGCTTACACTATTTATTTACAATGCCCACGCAAGATGAAATCCTTCGTCAAATGGCATAATAATAATAATGGAGTTAGAATTTTCCTTTGAGTTTGCCATTAATTCCTTCACTTATACTGTGTTCCTCTGCCAAGAGTTCATGGTAAGCTGCGCTAATCGCCACCACAGAAGAAAGGCTTGGTGTTGTTGAAATAATTCTAAGTATATTTTCATTTTTATTCTTTGGTGAAAATTATATCTTTTTAAGACAATACTATATTTATTCATACCATACATGTCATCATCATCATCTTCATCTGAAGAACAGAAGCATGAGATTGAAAAAATGGCCTCTGCTATTGAAGATTTGCTATATATGAAAGCTATAAAACTTGAGTACGTGTCACAAAGCGGTGAAAGAGCAATTCTGTCTACTCCGTTCTCGATTATTGTATCAAAATTAATGGCTGATGCAAAATCTTCTCCTCAAAAAAAATGACAACAATGAGATTATGAAATTGGTATATTACTCCCTTTTG
>JAFAQB010000258.1 GCA_019246625.1 Nitrososphaeraceae archaeon | reverse complement strand
CTTTCTATTTTTATACCAACCTAATCCATATAAGGACGCTAGCACGCCTGCAAAGATAGCAAAGCTAGCCAAACATGCTGCTGCCATGATCTTATTATCAGATATGTTATACAAAAATGTTCCTTATTTTCGCTCTTATCTTTTCTAAATTTTTATGACAACTATAACACAAGGATATTCCATTATCCAAACTCCATATTTCTTTACATGTTAAGGCTTGCTTTACAGTTGTAATATTATTTTCCTCACATAAATCATTGAATGATTTAGAATGATGTACCTCAAGTCTTAGGCTTTTGTTGTCTTTGATGCTTGCGGTACACATCCGACATTTAAAATTATCACGCCTTAAGATTGCAATACGCCAGTTTAGGTATTCCGTTGTATTTCTTATTTTCAGTTTTAATAGTGGTGCTGATAGTTTATTGTTGTTGTTGTCATCCTGACTGTCAAATAGATTATTATTGGTGTGGACAATAACAACATCTTCCTTATCTTCTTGTTGTATATCAAGGGCTATTTTATGTAGATTGATGCCTGCTATACGTCGATTGAGCTCTTCTCTTACTATATTTTCAAGGGATTGTATTACCATTGCTTTAATAGTAAAATAATCAATTTTTTTATCTATATTGTAGGTCTTAGTTGTTGTATCGAACACTTCCAAACTACTTTCTTTCTCTTTGTTATTCCATAGTCTCAGTCTGTATGTCTCGTGTTCGCTCTTCTCTTAGCTCGTCATACCATTTTCTTCGTCCTTTCTTCTTTTTGATATTACTACTACTATAAACAGTCCTATCAAAGCCAAATAATCCTAGGACGGTTTCTGCAGCATAAAGTATCATCTCTTTGTATTTTTCCTTGTCATACTGGGATAGATATTCTGCTTGGGTATTGTCTACAGCTATAGGTACCACCCTATAGGATTGTTATACTGCGAATTGGTATAGACATACTGGATAGTGTCACCTTTCATAGGATACTTACCTGTGTCATTGCTTAGCTGAATGGCAGCAGAGACATGAGGAAATAAACTCTCGTACTTTCTTATGTCTTGCCTAAGTAATTTTGATATTACAAGGTCTTGCTGCTGATGTCTTCACCTGTCATAATTTTGTCTATTGCTTGAGTGACAAGCAAAAGAGCATCTTCATATCCCTTCTTTACGACTTGATCTGAATCTTTGCAGTCAAATAATATGTATAGTAGCTGTGTTTGAAATTGCTTTATAAAATTAGGTGTATCATGTCTTCTTATCTCTATACCTCTTACAACCAACTCGTCTTTGTAGGTAATTCCAAAGTAATGCTTTAGTACTTCTATCTTTTCATCGGCTTCTAAAGGTAACAGAACTAGGAATTTGTAATGGTAGTCAATAGATATTGAAAGACCAGTTTCTTTGGAGAGTCTATCGACAAGTTCCTCATACCCTATTTTTGTTTTGGGAGTGCAATGGCAAACAAAGCATGGTCCAACACCACCATATGTACTAGCAGATCTTTATGCATGGCTTGAAGCTCATTCTGGATTTACAAGTCCTCCAGCTCCTGCTCCCATTCCCAGCAGCTCTACTACTACTTTTATGCCCTCTTCTTCGTCCTCCAACTCTATCACCAAATAAAATACCTTCATCTCTACCTAATACAAATCAAATATCCACACAAGTAAAATCACACCCGAAAATATTATAATGAACTACCAGTAGGATGATGATGGACAACAAATCATGGCAAGTCTATTAGACTGCGATGTCTTTTTGCAGCAAATGAAGCGCAAACTAGAAGTTGAATATAGGGCATAGCTGACTTCTTGCAGACATGACAATAACATTTTATGAGTGTGGACGATGGATAATTGAAACAAAACAACGACCTTCATATGCAGAACTTACGAAGTTCTTGAAGAGGCTAAGGCTTCCCCATCCTCGCAGTCATCATCGGGAAATTATTGATTCGCACCCTATGTGTTAAACATGAACTAGAACAAAAGGAAAAAGCAATGAAGGAATGGGAAGAAAGGATGTGCCTTTAAGACCATTATTAATAATAGTTTGATCTGATTTTAACCAAGCCTCTATCAAATATTGCCCTTGTATGTGTACTATTGTATAGTTGCTTTATTTGTTTTAGTGGTCCTTCTGCATCAATTTTTTGGCATATGAAGAAAATAATTACCTTAGTTCTTGTCTTTGGCTTGTATGTATTGTCCTTTCTTTGGCTAGTATCAACGCAGTTATTATTATAAACGCAATTTGAAATATCTCTGTAGCTACGCCTATTCCACTAATTGATAAGGCTCTTCCATTAGTAATCGGATTTGGGACTCTTGTCATCGCATAAACAATCATCAGCACTATTGTACCTCCTATCCCAACAACATACCATTTTCGTCCCCATCGTTTTACCATAGGTAATACCCAAAATAGCTGTGCTATCCCAGCTACTATAAAGAATATGGTAAACAGCGAAATACCTCTACCAATTCCATTGTATGCATATACAAGATGCAATATCCCTGCTATACCAGTAGTAGCCCCAGATGCTACGTAATAGTATAAGGTCTTATCCATTGTTTCCCTCTATTTCTCTATGCCAATATAAATTCATAAGCAGATAGGAGATGGCATTTCCTCTTTCTAGTCTATTATCTATTTTGTTCAAACAGTATATGAACCCGTATATTATGCGTCGCTCATTAGCCATTACAATCTCATTTATCGCCTACACTAGTCAGTAAAAGTATGCCATGGTAACAGATGGTAACAAGGAAACAAACCCGGTAGCAATGGTAGCAGTAAAAGCTAATCAACGACAAGATAGTGGCAAATACATCTATTAATCGGCTCTAGTTATTGAATAATGTGGTAGAACGCTGGGTCAGTTTTACTAACCTCTCTTTAGTGGAACAAGCTCGTGCAAGAATAGATAGAACCCTGACAGATGGTATTCAACTTAACATGTCAACCGAAGAATCCAAAAAATTATTGAGAAGACATGTAAACAGTAAAACAAATCTAGCAGTTATGTTTCTAGATATCAATAACTCAACACAAATGAGTCTTACTATGGCTGAAAACAAATTTGCATTACTAGGCAGATCGTAGACAAGACAATGGTTGCAGCAATAAAAGAAAGTAATTCTGTTTGAATGTTTAGTCTAGCAGTAAGACATACACAGCCATCCATCCAGTAGTACAGTGGTCATCGTCAAAGAAAATGGGACAAATATTGTACGAATTCAGGATATACTATTACAGGGCGGTCTAATGTAGCAAATGCATCACGTAGATATGTAGTGGAAACCAGTATGGAGCTGATAGCTGCTACAATCTGATACGACCTTGCTACACCTGATCTAACCTTCTATCTTCTGATACAAAGAAATTTTAAATGAACTCAATTTGGCTTCTATAGAGACCGTTATTCGTATTGCTGCTTCAATGATTATATTGAACTCTTTAATTCAGCATCAAACCACTACCGAAAGAAAGCACAAAATCCTTGTACGAGGGTTTCACACCATTTTACTCAAATCAGAATAGAGTGTGAAGTAATGGCCTGGAATATTTCTTTACAGTATTACCCAAATTTATCTCAGTTCTTATTAATGCTTCACCAACGGAATAGTGCTAGACGCTCTAACTGAAGCTTATCCTACAGGACTAAATGCTAATGAACTTGTACAAAGAACAGGGTTACCATTAAAGACAGTTTATTCTGCATTAAAAGAACTTAATCGAGAACTTTTCATCAACGAATTAGGCAAGCAACGGAAGGTTAGAGGAAGGCCCTTACAAAGATCAGTACAAAGTAATGAAGGAGAAAGACAGAGCGCTAAGTATGTTATTGAAGATATAGGCCGTATCTATGACCACTTTTACTCTTCTCCGGATGAAGCTAATTATGCTATGTCACCAGGAAACGTTGATTATCCAGATGAATTCATAGATGCATGGCATAAAGTAGTTCAAAAAGAAGAAGAGGAGGATTTATGCATACCTCTTTTACACTTTGTAGAAAAAATGGTTACCCGAATAAGCGAACATGAAAGTGACCAAATAAAAAGGTGGACTCCTGAAGATAAAAATTATTGTTG
>JAFAQB010000067.1 GCA_019246625.1 Nitrososphaeraceae archaeon | reverse complement strand
ATCTTCTAGAGAATTATTTAATTTATCGAGCTTTTTTCTGGTCAGCTTTCGTGTTTTGTATTTTATTCTCCAATGCTTCTATGCGCTTTTCGAGATATGCTATATAGCCGGCAGTCTGCGGAAAATCCAAAATATGTAGATTGGCTATATGTTCCTCTAAAGTACCTTTATAATTCGTAAGACATTTCTCGCAAAATCCAGGCATTTCTTGTAGTAGTAATTTCAGATAATTTAAGTTTAAAGCAATGAGGATTATAGCTAGCGTCTATATCAAATTAATACGTCTAACAAAATATGCAAATTCATAGCCCAATGTTTATTGAATTCCAGTATAAGCGCGAAATTATAATTTATTCTCAAATATGGCGAGAATCTGACAAGTCGTAGATGAAGTCTTCTGACATGACTAAATAGTAGAGGCTAGGTTTATTTCAATCCTAACCCTGTCCTATCCACTATAAGATTGTTCACTTGCACGTTTCGAATCCAAGTTAATGCTAGGCCAGTTTTGTTGTGAGAATGAAGATCAATCAACCAATCAATCTAGCTTAGCTAACATGATGCATAATAATTATGTAATTTCTCAGATTCTAGTCATAAAGAGATGAGTTTTAGGCTCTGGAACAAAGTAAAAAGACAATTACCGTTAGTCAAAGAAAAAGAAGTAGTCACACCCTGAAATATCCACACGACGTTGATGGTGGTTTCTCAATAGCAGAAAGATATGCACAAGATGTTTCTGATGCTGTAAGGAACATAGAAAGATCTATAATTAGAACCGATCACATTGCGTATGCGCAAAGTAATTCTACGGTGTCTACTAGTACCATTGTCAACTTTGTTCTGGGTATCTCAGAAAGACCAGTCTATAAGTTAGAAGATGAAATCAAGTCATATATTATTTCTATTCGTGGAGGTGATTCCTGTAAAGTACATCTAGGAAGGGTGGTAAATCAAATTAGCGCGGAATTAGGCGGAAGTGGTGGCGGACACGAAAAAGCACGTGGAGCAGAGATCCCAAGGGAAAAATTTAATCAATTCGTAAATATGTCAGATGGACTTGTTGTTTAATAGGAATAATCTCATATATTCTTGTTTGAAAAGGTCAATCGTATAGTTCTGCAGTTCCTATCATTGTTCCTTGGCTAATATTTGTATAATTAATGTTCAAAATACTTGCCCCCTTTTACTAATGTCATCTGTAATGCATGGAACGAAGGATATACCTCAACATGGAACCAGTTATATCAACCTCAACCACAATCTCAGCAATATATGATTTAATTACATCCTTTATAATACAAAACACCAAGGCAGAGATTATGATTGAGGTATAGAAGAGGTGAAATGGCATTTTTATGAAGTAAGTTCTGCCCTTGTTGTGGGATGGCTTCGAGAAAACCACCCGTCGGTAGGGAAGGAAGAGAAAGGATAAGTAATGGCATTAATCATTGATTGTGACTCACATAATACAAATGTCATGATTTGCAAAAGTGTAGGATCAAGCGTAATTTCAGTCAGTTGAATCGATGGAGGACCAATAAACATTAGCAGTGTATTATAGGAGGAGGCATAGTTTCTCTGTCTATACTATTGCTACCTACAGGACAGTTTGTGACCCCTAGATTAGCTTTATTATACTACAACTAATTTATCCTTGGACATTCTATTTTGGCGGATGATTCAGGAAAAAAGAATGATGTATAATATTCTTGCAGTGATAACGGTGGTTGCAGCAGTATCAACCATCGGGCTGGCAACCATGCTCTCATCAGATTTAAGAGCAGTCAATGCGGCAGAGAATGGAAAGATTACAGTACATGCAGGAGGAGGAAGTATGACATCTCCTTTAACTGCGTTTGTGCCCCAGCAAGTCCAAATAAACGTAGGTCAAAGTGTTACATGGGATAATCCTTCAGTGGTTGCAGAGCCACATACAGTTACATTTGTGTTTGATAACAAGACTGCGACAGACATTGTTTCACCTTTCGGTGTACCTAACTCCACTCAGTTTTCGGTGATACCTCCTGGCTCAAATAACGAACCACTCAAAGTACCAGGCAAGAATAATACTGTAATCGCAGTAAACTCTAGATCTTATGTTCCAACTATAATTGATTCACAAGGCAATGCAAGACACTTACCTCCTCCAACTGCAGCATATACAATGACCGGTAACGAAAAATATGTTAATTCTGGTTGGTTGATTCCAAAAGGAAAAGAAAAAGCGTTTCCTGGCTCCTCAAACACATTCACAGTGACCTTCCAAAAGGCTGGTACCTATCGCTACTTGTGTGAGGTACATCCTTGGATGGTTGGGTCTGTGGTGGTGAAATAAGATCAACATCCACCACCTGCTGTACACTTTCTCCCTTCACTGATAGCAAATCGTTTAGTTATTATCAGTCTCTGTCACGTCAACTGGTGGAGGTTATAACTTTCACTAGGTAAGACATAACCTTGAGTTTGTTTGGTTATCCTGAAGATATCGACACAGTTCTTGTCTATCGATTCTACTCTTCTGGCTAATTTTACTTTCTTGTGATTGTCCTTCCTCAAACTGTTTATATTTGGCAAGGTCGTCAGATGCTTGGAACGACACATTTTTGCAAACAAACTTTAAGAAATCGTGACAAGCTAAAAGATGATGCGATATCACAGTTATCAGATCAGCTTTAGCATTATCAACAAGATTGCAGGAAATTGAAAGAAGGCAGGAGCTACTGACATAACATTTAACCTTAGCAGACTTGGAATTAATAAAAAGACAAAACGTCAACTAATCCAGGTTTCTAACAGTAAGAGCTAAAGCCAGGTATCTCGTAAGTCTGGACATGGTAAACAAAAAGTGGGGATAGTCTGAATTGAACAAGATAATAGTCCAAATTAGCAGTGCACGAAAGAGGCTCCAAAAAAGAACAAGAACACAAAACAACCAACAGGCTGGAGCCTATCTGTTATCGTGGGTTTTCTTCTAATATTGCATATAAATAGGAAAAATAAATTTTCGGTTAGGTGATTAAGCAATAGTAACTGCCACGTTCGATAACGTTATTCATTTACCGTCTGACAAACCGGATATTTTACAATCCTATCTTCATCCAAAAAAATTATCGTCAGGAAATTCTCAATGGGTGGATGGTTTTTCCGAAATCACTTCTTATAATCATAGATCTAATAACGCTCTATGTCTCGAGTGCTCATCTTTTGCCAAAGACGAAAATCACTATATTATTAACAATTCTTTGATTACAGACGTTATTGTTTGGATGTTTATGCTCGAAGCCAAGGACTTAGGCTGCGCCAGTACGTCTATACTATGTAAACATAGGACAGGCTGAAAGTTTATCCTGTTACGTGGGGATCTATACTATGAACTAACATCAAAAGGTGAATGAGATTCTTTCGAGAATATAATACGTCGTCTATTAGTTATTACGGAAGGACCGAAGGTCCGACTGTGTTGACTGGGTAAATCGATGAGTGCTGGCTATCTATTAGTTAGTATGCATATGCATTACGCTTATGCTGGCTAACTTTCTTGAACGACGAGAACCTTCCGAACATATTGAACA
>JAFAQB010000231.1 GCA_019246625.1 Nitrososphaeraceae archaeon | reverse complement strand
TAGTAGATGGGAGAAAAGGCAGCATAGTCGATATGGCACTCTAACTAATGTTTGTAGACAAATAGAATATGATGTAAAGCATGGAGTAACAAATGAACAAGTTCTTTTGCTTTTGCAGAAAATTCGAAATCACCCATCTTTTTCAAGTATTCTTTTAAATAATGATGGTTCTATAGAACGGTTAAATGAAATAGAGAGACATTTTACTACACACAAAGAAAAGGACAGTTGGTTCTAATTTCCATCTGATTTTGAAACCCCTTTTGTACCCTATTTTTAGCAATACTTATTGACTATATGCCATACTTTGATGGTCACATTTTTTGTTAAGAACAGCCTCAGAAGATGTATTTACTAAAGGGTTGCTGGTATACTGCGAATAGACGACTGATATGATAATATCATATTAGTTTTTGTACGATTGTTAAGCCGACGCCAATCGACTAAGTTAATTGTAATATATGCATTATTGCGATTTGATTTGAAGTTTAAGGCAAATTATTATTAAGTCAGCGCCATCATATTATTATCTATGAGTGCAGAGGCTACGGCAGCTTTCAGGCCATTAGAGGAAGGAAGATGTGGAAGAACTAAATACAATTGACTCAGGAACTTCCGAGGATAAATCTACAAAGCCATCTAACGAAATGAAGGTTGTAGCTGTTGCTCCAGCAAAGACCGAATATAAAGAATCTCAAGCTCAGAGCTCTACATCCGGAGAGGAAAACAAAGAAATAAAACAGATAACTTTCGATAAATCAAAAATAGCTGAACAACCTTTTAGAGATCAAACCAGATCTGATGGTCACAAGGCAACTTCAATGGCCTCTATATCCCCACCTTCAACTACGGATTCTCCTGCCAACCTAAACTACCGCCGAATATTAGTTCCCCATGATGGGTCAGAAATGTCTGACAAAGCGTTGAATCATGCTATTTACTTATCAAAGTTATCGGGTGCTGGAATTCTTATCCTAAACGTGCTTGAACACATTGGAAACAAAGAGTCAAGTTCTCTTATGGCAACTTCTAGGGGCGAGGGCATTGAAAAAGCAAAGAATGAGGATTTGGAAATTGCAGTATCAGGGAGAGTAAAAGAGATGATTCAAGATAAACTAAATCTATGCAAGGATGCCGGAGTAAAAAGTCAGGTATCTTATAAAATACAGACAGGCAAGCCAGTAGATGAAATAGTTAAAATTTCTGAAGAAATAGATGTTGATCTAATAGCGATGGCAAGTAGTAGAATTTCCTCGTCGATAAAGGTACTTGGAAGCACGACTAGGAAGGTGATAGATCATGCTAATAGACCTGTGCTCGTAATACATCAGTGAGGGGAATTTTATAATGTTATATAACCACTGCATTCGGGAGATACAAATCAAGGCGGCTTCTGCCGCTTCATATGTAATGTCCTGCTTATCTAACTTACATATCAGGATAAGGCTCTTAACTTATCAGGATAATAATACCTATAGCTAGGTGTATCCTAGCATGTGTTTGTTGAGTACATGAAATGCTATAGGACACATCACATCCAGCTATAATCAGTTATGGTTTGTACCTATATTTTAGTTCCAGATCACCACTAAGACTGGCGGCTAAATGCTTAGAATCCATAATCAGAAGAAGAAGAAGAAGAAGAAGCCATGTAGCTTTATGGAAGTGGCTTTTAGAAATATTCTGATCGTACTGATAGATAGATTTGTAATAATACCTAAAAAAACGTCTTGTTAAGGAAATATTTGTTTGTTGACGAGACTTTGTTAAAGATAGATAGATAGATAGACAGATGGTCATGATTTCTAGTTATGGACAGCAGCTTATGAGCCTAACCTAAACAGATGTTTGATGATATGCATCTTTCACGAGAAAGGACAATTTTTGTACGTTATCAGTTTTTCAGGCAGCTGAGGAGTAGAAGATATGGTAGCAGAAGAAGAACCATTTACATACACAGATGGAACTCGATGGTACGATGATGATGATGATGCTTGTAAATGGCTCAGACTAAAAAGCATCATCATGTATATGACATAAGACTGGTGAAGAACATGATGATGGAAAGAAAGATTTTATTTGTACAGATAAAAGATAGAACAACAGAATGTTTTGATGAACATTTTCCCTATAGGAAACATAATTGCAACAAGCAGTATGTTTGGAATTGGCTGAAATTATTCATACTGTATCCACTACATATAGGTAAGTGCAGAATACAATTTATCACATTTCTAGTAACTGATGGAGGTTAAGTTAACAGAGCCCAGGATGATTCAAAAAGATTTTAACATTGGCATGAAGTTTTTGATACTATCT
>JAFAQB010000131.1 GCA_019246625.1 Nitrososphaeraceae archaeon | reverse complement strand
TATACCAACATAAACAATCATTGGTCAGAAGGCAAGGAAATTGCTTAAAGGTTGGATTGCTTTTATCTCAGCATATTCATGAAGTTGCAGCTGGACGAATTAGTGTTTATCTCTTTTTAGTGTTGAACTGTATATGTGATTGTGTCGTTTAAGGGTATACAAGCAGGTTATAATAAAGTTATAGGGATAGTCCAAAGCAAAAGAAATTACCATAGGTTGTTGGATTGCTTTTATCTCATGTATTAGCTATGTATATACTGAGATTTGTTTAGATGATCGCTAGGCTTGATCCATGTTCAAATCGTCAAATACCGTCAAATGATGGTCAGGTGCTCGTCGGGCAGAAAAAGAAGTTATGTAACCACAAGCATATTTTGCTGATTGCCGTCATATCGTGGTCATACATTCGTCAGATGAAGTCAGATGAAGTCATTTTAGAGTCATAACATTGTCAAATGCAGGTCATATCTTTGTCAAATCATCGTCAGATACCATTTGTGCTTGATACTATCTACGTATGACATACCCCTATGTACTGCCCTTATGTACTATGGCTAAAAAAAGATAGTAAAGCTCAAGCAAAGAATAGCTATTCAGAATCATTAAATATGGAAATGTTCTATGATATTATTAGTAAAGAATTCATGGGAGTTAACATTCCTATAGCTATAAAAGTTGATGTCATTAGGGAATGGCTGCGATGCAAAAGTAGAGATCAAATAGCCAAGCAAGAAGGAATAGGAGCTGGTACTATAAGCAGTATAATAAGGGAATGCAGACAGCAGAACGACACTGAATTTGATCTTATGAGGCAGCTAACCACTATCACTAGATAATGATAATTCTTCTGATTACTCTAAATCAATCATCTAAACATACTAATACGATGATAACTTCATAGTCTCACTTAAACTTAAATAATAAAGTAAAATGTCTCTAATTATGACGATATCCAAAAAGAAACGACTCATAAGGATATCTTTAGCTTTATGTTGGCTTATTTATTTATAATATTCTTATCAATATTTGCAGTTAGCATTGGGTTGAGTAGTATTCTTGGCAATTATCATATGGCATTGGCAATCAAGCCAACAATAATACGACTCTCAACTTCTCCTCTTGCTCCACCAACACCAAAGTCACCATCACGACAAAATCAGCAATCACCAAGTAATTCGCCTACATCTAATGTTTCTGTGTTGGTAGAGAAAGGCAATGCTCTTTTTAATCAAGGTAATCATACACAAGCTATCCAATACCATGATAAAGCATTAGCATAGTATTGGGTCTATTGATGCAGCTGCATCCATAATAGATGTTGTTGTCTAACCGATACACCCTAATTGTACTTGGTGTTCAAGAAAACTGAGTATATTTTGGAAAATAGTAAATGTGAGAAATGCAATCTAATAATTCATCCAATGTTTGTAGGATATCATAGATGTGGTTATGCAAACTGCCCTATATGCAAGAACGCAATAGTAAATTCAGGTTATTGGTACCATATCAGATCACATCCGGGACATGAAAACGATGGCGCCCCGCCAAGGAAAAACCTTGGGATAGAAAAAAGGCTCGATAAGACTCCTGGTTGAAGTACTAATCAACTTCTCGCATTTACTAGTACATCCTACTATCTGTATATTTTCTTTATTATCTGAATACAAGCCTGAAAATGGCTACCTACTCTGCAAACCTCTTTGTACCATCCCCATATCCTCAGGGAGTCATATTTAAGCACAACAAAAAGATATTAGAAAAATCGGTATTCAAAACGCTGCTCTTGCTAAAGTTTACTTGTTGTTATGGTCTTGGCCTTACCCTGGGTATGCTTGGGAATTAGTATCCTCGTTGGTCCAACTAATCCAAATTAATTATGATAGGATTCTTTACGATAACACCGTTATTAATAGGATATATCGATTTTTCATTCATTCAGACCTATAGCAGCTGATCCCAAGAGTGACATTCTTCCTGCAAAGATCAGTATTAGCAGTGTAAATTGACCAATATCGGCTGCTGTTCAAATATTACTCTAGGCGTTTTCTGCAAATACGCGAAAGCTTAGATGAAAAATGCTTGAAACGAGAAAGATGACAATACATAGAGCAAAGGAGAATGTGCGAAACAAAGGTGTGTATATGAGGCATACAAACCCATATACCTGCGAGATTTCACAAGCGTATCGCAGGAGTCAACCATTACGGTAAAGCTGTTTTCAGGACAAAGTGTCGATTTTTACAATCTACTATCGTCTACTACTAAATCTGGCGCGGCAATATGACACAAAAATTTCATTTATATTATATCCTAAATTACCTCAAAGTATGTCTAACAAAATTGAAACCATCAATCCGGCCACCGGCAAAGTTATTGCAACTTATGATAACATTAGTAGTGCGGAGGTAAGCCAAAGGGTAAAGAAATCGAAGGCAGCTTTTGAGAAGTGGCGTAAACTAGACATTTCTGAGCGAACTGCTTATATGAGAAGCTTAGGAAGGGTAATGAGAAAAAACAAAGATGAATATGCAAAACTCATTACAGAGGAAATGGGCAAGCCTATAAGACAATCAGTAGCGGAAATAGACAAATGTGCATGGGTTTGCGATTATTATGCTGACCATGCCGAGAGTTTCTTAAGAGATGAATTGATTCCAACGGAATTTCGCAAAAGTTTTGTCTCATTTGAACCTATTGGAGTAGTAGCAGGTATTATGCCATGGAATTTTCCCTTTTGGCAGGTTATGAGATATGCTGTTCCAGCATTAACAGCGGGCAACGTAGGAATTCTTAAACACTCAAGCATATCATTAGGCAGCGCTCTAAAAATCGAAGAGGCATTCAAAGACGCTGGATTTCCAGAGGATGTGTTCCAATCTATTATTGGAGATTATAGAGCAGGTGAAGCACTAATACAATCACAAGTTGATGGAGTTTCGGTTACCGGAAGCATTAACACAGGGAAAAGAATAGCAGAGCTTGCAGCCAAAGATTTGAAAAAGGTTGTGTTAGAATTGGGTGGAAGTGATCCCTTTGTCGTTCTTCAGGATGCAGACCTTAACCAAACAGCACACATGGCAACTCAAGCACGGCTCCTTAATACCGGCCAAAGCTGCATTGCTGCAAAAAGGTTTATTGTTGTAAAAGAAATTGCAGAAAAATTTTCAAAGTTATTCGTTGAAAATACAAATGCAGAAGTCATTGGCGATCCAATGAATTCAAAGACAACCGTTGGGCCATTAGTTAGAAAAAATCAAAGGGATGCATTGTCAAATCAGGTAGAAGATTCAAAATCGAAGGGTGCCAGGATATTAACAGGGGGTAAGCCTATTGATGGCGATGGATATTTTTACGAGCCAACAATAATTTCAAATGTAAATCACGAAATGGATGTGATAAAAGAGGAAGTGTTTGGACCGGCGGCTCCAATCATTGTTGTCAATAACGAAGAGGAAGCTATCATTGAAGCAAATAACACTGAGTTCGGTTTAGGAGCAAGTATCTGGACAAACAATATTGAGCGAGGGTCACATCTTGCAAGGCGCATTCAGAGCGGAATTGTATCAATAAACGAAATGGTAAAATCCGATCCTAGACTTCCCTTTGGCGGTACCAAATACTCAGGTATAGGTAGGGAATTATCTGAATTTGGTATCAAAGAATTTGTTAATATCAAATCAATAGTAGTAAAAGATATTACAAGTAAACTACTTGTAGAGTAAAATCGATATGAGAATAGTCTTTTTTGGTTCTGCTAACTCCTATTATTTTATTTCGTATTTGAGATTAACTTAGCGGCAAACCACGCAATCCAAATAATCTCAGGCCATGGATTTTCAGTATATGAATATTTCAAAAAACCCGGTGAGGTATATATTATCGAAGAAGATTTATTGCAGTAAATTCCAGATGTGTTGGATGCTAATGAGGTGTAGGAAGAGCCGGCTGACATAGTATATTAACTATGTCCAGACATATGATGAAGATTATGAGTTCCTGAAGCATCCTAGTACCACTATGGGAAAGCGTTTATTGATATGGAAATCATAGGCCGTTTTAAGAGGTCATCTTTATTTTCCCAGTACAATGCTATTTTGATTTTATTCTCTACAGCTAGATCTTTGAGTTATAGGAAATGGTTAAAGGACACAATAAAAGAAATTTGCTAATTGACGTCGATTGGCACAGTAGTTGTCAGAGACAACGTACCAGTTAAAGTAATGGGAATAATAAACATAAGTCCAGAATCATTTTATGAAAACTCCATTAAAACGAGTGCTAAAGAAATTGCTAATACAGCTAGAAAGATGCAACAAGATGGAGCCCACATCATAGATATTGGTGCAATGTCTACAGCGCCCTACCTTAAAACCGCTATTTCAGTTGAAGAAGAGGTAAAAAGAATGAAATATGCTATAGCAGCAGTAAAGAAAGGTTGTAATTTACCCATTTCGATTGATACTCCGAGATCTGAGGTAGCTAAAGAGGCTATTAAATACGGCATCGATGCCATCAATGACATTACGGGACTAAAATATGACAAAAATATGAGTCATGTGGTATCAAAGACTAAAATACCAGTGATTATGGGTGCTTCTGGTATCAAGCGATCCTGCTCTACTTTAGGTAACATATCTGGTACCATAAATATTCTAAATGAAAGCTTAGAGATAGCAAAAAGAGCTAGGATCCATGATAAAAATATACTTATTGATCCGTCCATAGGGTTTTTCAGATTAGAAGGTAGAAATTCATTCTTTACAAAAATCAGAGATCTTGCATGGTATACACGTGATATAGAAGTCATCTCAAAGTTAAGGAGGCTTAAGGTGTTTTCAAAACCAATCTGCATCTCGGTTTCCAGAAAATCATTTATAGGTGAATTATTTCAGTTGAAAACCGAGGAACGATTAGCACCATCGATAGCGTGTGAAATAATATCTGTATTAAATGGCGCAAACCTAATCAGAACACACGATGTTAAAGAGACTGTACAAACACTTACAATGTTAGAACTACTGTGTTAGGACGATTTGTGGTGTCTACAATGTGAATGGTAATCGTGTGGTATGGATTTGTATTTCCCTGTGAGGCTACTTATAGACTCGACAAAGATTACTTACGTTGTGTTAACAGCGTTCATATTATAATACATGTCAACAATGCTACTTTGAGGCACTCATTGAGGACGGATGGGTGGACAGATTGATATACAAATACGGCAGAGATTTTAAGAGTAAACTAAAATAAACTAAACGCTTATAATCCTAAATTAACTAATTCCTACACAACGATTGCAAATTAAAGACGGCCTGACATTTGATGATGTACTTCTTGTCCCCAAACGATCACCTATAATTTCTAGATCTCAGACTGATTTAAAAACAAAACTGTCCCGTAATATTACACTGAATATACCACTTATTAGCGCAAATATGGATGCCGTCACAGAATCTAGTATGGCTATCGCTTTAGCAAGAGAGGGTGGTATTGGTATTATTCATAGATTTATGCCTATTGCAGATCAAGTAGATGAGGTTCTAAAGGTGAAACGTTCTGAATCTGTTATGATAGAACAACCATATACTATCCAGTCAAATATGACGGTTCACGACGCAAAGAATTTGATGCATGAATATGGAGTATCAGGTTTATTAGTTGAAGAGGATGGGAAAAGACTTGCTGGTATTATTACTCGGAGAGATATCACTTTTGAGACGAATTCGCAGAGCAAAGTTTCCGATCTAATGAGCAAAGACGTCATTGTTGCAAAACATGGAACCACCATAGAACAAGCCAAAAAAATTCTACATAATCATAGAATTGAAAAGTTGCCTGTAATTGATGATAAGAACCGGATAGTTGGGCTTATAACAAGTAAAGACATTTTGAAAATGGATCAATATCCATATGCTTCCAAGGATAAAAAGGGAAGACTGCTTGTTGGAGCGGCAGTTGGAGTGAAAGGTGATTATTTGGAACGCACAGAAGCGCTCTTAGAATCAGGTTCTGACATAATAGTAGTAGATATCGCTCATGGTCACAGTGATAATGCTATCAACACAGTGCATATGATCAAGAAAGCTTTTCCTAATTGTGAGCTTATTGCTGGAAATGTTGCAACCGGTGAAGGCGCAAATGATTTGATTAAAGCTGGTGTGGATGCAGTAAAAGTTGGTGTGGGATCTGGTTCGATTTGTATCACACGAGTAATTACAGGGTCGGGTGTTCCACAACTAACAGCAATTATGGACAGCGTTAATGCTGCAAAAGAATACGATATCCCTATAATCTCTGACGGAGGCATTAGAACTTCGGGAGATGCTACTAAAGCAATAGCAGCTGGTTCATCTTCAGTGATGGTCGGTAGCTTATTTGGTGGAACCGATGAAAGTCCGGGGAAGACGATGATAAAGAATGGAAAAAAATTTAAAATCTATAGAGGAATGGCATCATTCTATGCTTCGCTTGGTAGAAAGTACCGAGAAGGAGGTTCACAAGTAGCAGATTCAGCAGATTTGAATGATTACGTCCCCGAAGGGATCGAAGCAATGGTTCCATACAAGGGAAGCGTAGTTGAAATCATCAGACAATTAGTAGGTGGCATGAGATCTGGACTGAGTTATTGTGGTGCAAAAACAATTCTCCAGATGCAAATGAATGCTGAATTTATTAAAATAACTTCTGCCGGTTACGTCGAAAGCCAACCTCATGATGTAGATGCAATATAGTATAGCAATAAGATTGAAGAAGGTAACAACGTTAATCGATCTAGATTGACTCCTTTTCTATTTAGTATGCTATTTATAGATCATACTTTTACGTCTACTGATAGAATCTAAGAATATGAAAAAATGGCATAAGCTACTTGAATAATACATCAGAGACTATATTTTAAACTTAAATTATACAGTTTTAATGGCTGAATTACCAGCAGGCATTAAAAGATCTTTAGCTCAGGAATTCTTTGATTTTATTAAAACATTTGGAATTATTGGGCAAGCCATTGCATTTGTTATTGGTCAGGCGGCTTCTAAGCTTGTTACTGCACTTGTAACTGATATAATAACTCCATTTATTGGGTTATTCCTACCGTCTGGAGACTTGAAAGCAATGTCATCCACTATATCAAATTCTAAATTCATGTGGGGTGATTTGATCTCAAATATAATTGATTTTTTTAATAATTGCATTTATAGTGTCCTAGCGTACAAGCAACTCTCGAGATTCAAAATAATAATAGAAGATAAAACAGGGTCCGGATCGAAATAATAGTATAAAGATGTTGAACCAGTTGCACCTGTTGCTACTCCTTTCAGACCAAGAGGTATAATGTAAGCACAAGTGACTACAAAAGAAGAGTCAAATATGACTCAATAAGTATATTCCATTCTGTAACATACCATGATTGTTATTTAGATATATGGACTTCTTATATGCTTTCAAATTTCTAATTTCTAATAGCATTTTGTCAAGTTCTTTCTCTGAGTACACGTAATCATACCATTTCTTGTAACCATGAATTCTAAGGTAGACTATATCATTTGCAGTTATCAATCTTCGAGGAAAATTTGGAGCATCCACAGAGCAAAACGCTATTCCTATGTCTTGAATTTCCTTTATTGCCTTCCACCATGCTGGATCTCTAAATTCTACAACAACTTTGTTTTTTAACATGGTTCTTTCAAAGAATGCTCTTATCGTTTCTAAATTTTCCTCGGTGTATCTAAAGTTAGATGGCATCTGAAATAACCAAAAATCAATCTTTCCTTCAATAGCTTCAAGAGATTTCCTAAACCGTACCCACAACTCAAATGATCTATCTTTTTTCAGCTTATTATAATGTGTAATTGATCGATGAACCTTGATAGAAAAAGTAAAATTTTGCGTGACAGCATAACGCCAAGTTCTAATCCAGTTTTCGGTGGGGAAACGATAGAAACTAGCATTAATCTCTACAGAATTGAAGCCCTGGTTAATATACCATACAAATGGACTAGGCTTGCCTTTGTTCCAAGAGTATGTGTATCCTGATGTTCCTATCCTAAATGACCGCAAATACTTTTTCTAAACATAATCTATGATTAATAATCTTCGAATAATAAAATAATAATATGTCAAAACCAAAATAAAATATTTAGATATAATAAGAAACAAGTAGAGCGGTGTTCAAATTAGCTAATTAGCTAATCTACTAATTTATTTAAAATTAAGCCTATTGAATGCGAGAACACTAATCCTTGAAATCGCTCGTGATATTTCGAGCTTGAACCATATTCTTTTGGCAGCATTTTCTATTAGGTGCCTTGTACTTGACATAAAGAATCAATCCAGAACCTATCCATCAAAGAGCGTCACGAAGATAATCGATTAAACAAATATAGAAAAGAAAGTTTTTCTAATCATTTATTCTTTACCTTGCTGTTACTGTGCTTGATGCGCTAGCGCCGCCGCTGCTACTACTACTGCTAGCTGCAGCGTCTCCACTTACACTGCTACCACTGCTATGAACTCCACTATCACTGCCAAGTATTTCATTAATTGATGCTGCTGCTGCAGCTGCAGCTGCTGCATTGGATGATGAAAATCCTTCATTTTCTGATGACTTTGTGTTAAATCGTTCAGATGATGATGGAGAACGTACAGATGTTATGGTTGTACCGTGGTGATGCAATGAACTTCTATGTACTCCTGATTCAGTCGTTGTAGTAGTAGGAGATGAAAATCCTTCATTTTGTAATGATGCTCTGTTAAATCGTTCAGATGATGATGGAGAACGTACAGATGTTATGGTTGTACCGTGGTGATGCAATGAACTTCTATGTACTCCTGATTCAGTCGTTGTAGTAGTAGTAGTAGGAGTTATTCCTGCACCCGCGCCACCTGATGAATGGAACTCCTTATTGTAGCATGCGTTTACATCCTGAAGTGTAAGGTTGTGTGTCTTGTTTGCTACCGCCGTAGTGCAGTTAAAGAATTTTGTCAAAGCATGC
>JAFAQB010000309.1 GCA_019246625.1 Nitrososphaeraceae archaeon | reverse complement strand
TGAGCAATATGTTTTCCATAATCAATTTTCTAAAATACTCATCAGAGGCATTTTTCCTCATGTTCATCAGCTTAAGTGCATCATCTCCTACTAAATATCGTGAATGTAGATTTTCTGATATTGCTGCTTTAAGAATTGCTTTTGCAACTTCTATTGGATCTAAACCAGCTTCGAATCTAGGTCTTAATGCTGCAATCCTATTTTGCGTTAATTCTGCATATGGTGAATTATGTTTGTTATTAGTAGTAGTAGCACCAGCACCAACAGCAACTTTTTTTTCCTGTTTTAAAATTACTTGCGGCATTAGTTTTGATAACGCCTGGTTCGATCAACACTACTTTTATTCCAAACTCTTCTATTTCATAAGATATAGATTCTGATAGTCCTTCTAATGCAAATTTTGAGCTTACATAAGGAGAATTTAGTGGGAGTCCTATCCTGCCAGCTATAGAACTGACATTTATTATTGTTCCTGCTTTTTGTCTTCTCATGATAGGCAATACTTCTTTAATAACTCTAATAGCACCAAAAAAGTTGGTCTCAAATTGCTCTTTGAATTCTTCAATGGAAAGTTCTTCTAATGGACCTATTAATAGATACCCTGCATTATTAACTACAACATTTATTTTTCCTTGTTCATTTTCTACATTGTAAATAGCGTTCTTGACAGACATATCATCATTCACATCAAGCTGAACAACTTGCAGCGGTAGTTTTTCTCTGTTGGCTATTTCTTTTATGATTTTAGATTTTTCAAGGTTACGCATAGAAGCACATGTGTGAATTCCATTTCTTGCTAGCAGAAGTTTAATAGCAAAGAGGAAATTCTTATGTATTATCTGGCTCTTTCACTTTTCAATTTAGCTGCTGCATAGCCAAGGAAATTTTCATAGGTAACTTCTTTTGGATTCATAAACTCTGAAATATTCAGAGATCTGATATGATCATCAATCAATTGCTGAACTTTTTTCCATCTTCTCTTAATATGTTATTCTCGAAGAAAATACTGAATAGTGTCACCTTTTAAAGGGGTTCTTTCTTGATTGAATAGCTGCAGATACATGACGAAATGGATTCTTCAGAAAGTCCACTTAGAAATAACGTGCATTTTCCAGAAATGGCGTTAACAGCGGATCTTTCGATTATTTCTGGGAGATCAGTGATTTTGGATCTCCAGTGATCTCGTCGAAGTAGCGATTAGCATTGATCAGTTGGTTAAACGAGTAAAGGCAGATTTGGAGTAGTGCTCCTTCCTTCAAACAATTCTACTTAAGTTGGTATTCATCAAATATCCATCCTGACTCTGCTAGAGCAAAAATAGTTCCGGAAGATCATTGAGACTATTTACAATATTAATAAACTAATCAATCAATATGAGTACCAAGAGAGAAAGAATAAGTTAAGATGGATATAATTCTAAAATCAATATTAAGACGCCAGGCACCGTTTTTGATAGGTGGTACTATAACTGGTACAATTATGACGTACTATTACGGGTTTCCTTTTACAATCGTGGTAAATAGTGCTATTTGGTACGGCATATCATATGTTGTTAACAAATTCTATTGGAAAAACAAAGGACTTGACGACCAAAAATACCTTATTCAATATGCATTATCAAAAATTAATTCGAGGAAAAGGAAGGAGTAAGTAAAGATCTCCTATCAATATACTCCTATACTATCAATATACGAATATGTTTAGATGCCAAGCATATTGCAGCTATACTACCATGCCCACCATTATGGAAGAGATAAGATCTATCTGGTATTGGATATTAGCAGTTGTTGTTGGAGTTCTATGACTGATCTTTTGATGGCATTGCCACAGTCTTCTTGACTCCAGTTAACTTAAAGGCAGGCTTAGAGTTAAAGTCTGGGACGACGTGGTAGAAAGTCTAGATTATTTTCGTTTGCAGTATCAGGACTAGTAGTTAAAAACCAACGCCCTGTCGATGCATTTTGTCATGCATATACCGAATCCCTAAGACCAACGACATTTTCATATGTGAAAAAGGTATGATACTCCCCGATCAATCTAATGATTGTATCAATAGGGTAATTGTGTCCATCGTCCAATCCAACATGAGTAATAATACCTTATTGGTTTTTAACCACATAAACTATCTGATATTCCATACTTGAAGTAGGAGTTGCCAGTTTGTAAACCTGACGATCTATGAGATATAAGTTGTTGATCAACTTCTTGCGTTCTCAATTAGTGTCTCCACTTGTTTTGTTCTTCTATCTGTATGTCGCAATACTTTTGACTTTCAGATACTTCTCATTACTATTTTTAAACCTAAAAGCAAATTGCTCTAGCTGATGCTTTTGATTTTGAAGGTCACATTCTTTATCTGCTAGAGTATCAAAATTTCTCTGATGCATCTTCTCAATACCAGCTAATTCCACTATTCGTTTGTTGATAACCTGCAGAACTCTAACTCTTGCTTTTGGATTTGGCTATCTAAAATCTCATTTTAAACACTTTTATGCTAAATCTGAAAACATACACATCTATTTTCATATGATGTTGACTGCAATATATTGATTATCAATGTGAATAAAAACGTAGTTTATGTGTATGTGTAAAACATTTGTCATAGCACGTTGTGTTTTGGATTCTAAAGCTTGTAGTTATCAATTATCAACATTAATCATTTAGATCGCTTTATAGCAGATGTTCATGGAATATATATGATAAAATATGTACATGCATTGTAAGTCATGTAAGAGTTCAATGATCTAGCTGAAGGAGTACGTTATTCAAGTTCAATTAAGGGATTACCATGGTATTGTTCAGATGAGTGTTGTAAGGACTCTTAATAGATCTAGTAATGCAGCAAGAGTGTCGAACCCATAGCTATGCTTTAAATTTTAATGGTAGTAGAACTATTACTGCAAATTATCGCTGACTAGCTACTACAGCAATAGCAAGTTCTTGATGTATAACATACAGATCTAGAGAATTGATACTCCTTAAATAGCGTGGAGAACCAATAACTTGCATAGTGTTAGTGAGGAAGATGATGTTGTGGGAGTAGTTTCTCTTGATATTTCCTCAAATGTTTTTGAACTGTTGACACTTATTCTAGAAAACTCCTTTACATTATCCCTTGCGTTTTGAACAGATCTCTTGAATGCATCAATTTGCAAACATAGCACTGTTAACAAATCAACATAGGTCAAAAAAATGCAAATTATGATCTCACGATTCCCAATAAAAGAAGATCATAAGACATTTCATTAACTATACTTGTTTTGAATGGTGAATTCTTGTATAGTTAGATTACAAGTGATGCTGTAGCAAACCTATCTCCTACTTGCTCAACCTTAATCTTAACATTCTGTTTAACCTTTCCATTCTTAACAAATACTACAAATCCTTGTACCCTAGCAATACCATCTCCTTGTCTACTAATTTCTGTAACGTCTACTTCATATTCCTTGCCTACTTCAACTGGTTTTGGAGCAGGAGAACCTCTGTTGAAACCTCTACTACCACTTCCACCGTAACTCCTACCTCTGCCACGGCCATAACCGCTATCTCTACCGTAACTCATTTTAGATTTAAGTGGTTCTTGACCTAATATAAATCGCCTGTGTCGATAAGCATAAAATAATTTTTTGCATTTTTGTTTTATTAAACCAACACTACAATATGTATACGTAAATGCTAAAGCAAGCAGCTGCAGTATATGTCAAGCAAAATAGTTAAGCTTATAGTAGCACGATAGTGGTTGAGGATAATGCATATGGCGTTACAGTTAAACAAACAACTATGGTCTGGTAGCCGAAGGCGGAGGAATTAGTGGCAACTCTTGTAATAATTACGATGGCACAACTCCTCCACCAACACCCGCTCCTCCACCAACTTAACCATGTGCTAGCAGTACAGAAGAGGACCAAGAGTCAACTGGCACCACTGAAGCAAATGAAAAGCTGATGTACACGTGGATCTTCCTCCCGTATTGAGTACTGGGAATTGTCCACTGGGTGAAGATGAATCATTCCCTTGGAAACGTTAGAAGGCACAACCTGAGCCAGGAGGAAGTTAATGAAACCTCGACATCTCCTTTTTATTATTATTTTTATAATACATCTCATTATTTTCTACCTACAATATGAATGGTAAAACGAAGGGGATAATCCCTTCTTATATTTTTAAATATAATAACTCCAACTCTTTTCTCTTTCTATCTATCTATACACGCCAACGACCGTTAGACTACTTCTTAGTGTCTGTCTATGTGGACTTTGGACTCTTCATTGCATTTAGCAACAGGAAGGAAGACAATGTAGAAAGAAAAAGCCGGTAACAGGGTTCATTATTTTTCTTTTGATTCAAAGCGGTTTATACTTTGTCTATCCTGTTTCACCAATCTTTGTCTCTTTCTGCCTTCCTTCACTGACTGTAATGTTATTACCTGGATCGTTTTGTTCTTGTCTTTACAAATTGTTTCTGTCATTCAAATAGCAGTTTATCTTATACTTGCATAAGAGTGCTTACGATCGATTTTTTGGTAATTTAACTATTATACTTATCTTATTTTCGTAGATATATAGAATTCTTGAACAATTAAGTCCCTTGTAATTTGTTTTCTACAGGAATGGCAATCCTGCTCCATAGAGATTTGATTTTACTATTTTGTTCTATCTACACTTTACAAGCTAGAATCCAATCCAAACTACTGCACTTTACATACAATTTGCCATTAAACAAAGAGCAGTAGCCATATATTGTTAAACTTTATTCTAAATTGTAGGCTATAGAAAGATGTAATAACGATAAAATCTACCTCTTTTAATTATATGAATAAAAAAGGGCATTGTAAAAACTGTGGTGCCCAGATTGGTAATGACAGCAACTCCGCTGATTTCTGTTCAGAGCAATGTGGAGTAGAATATCAACTAGAACACAAATAGCAATATAATATTATATCTGTTTTCATCAACTCATCTAAACGGCTTCTGATAACACACATAGAAAGTAAAACTTTGTCTCTATAAGCTTTATAACATTATGAAATTATTGAACATATAGATAGACACATGGTAGACCTAATTTATGGTCGTGGTGTGACGGATCTTATCCGTGAAGTACCCTTTTTGCTAGCATAATTAAAAAATACATTGGCATTACACTCTTTCATTCAAAACCTGCAATATATGGCTCTGTAGACGTTAACAATATTTGTAATTTACATTGCAGTCATTGTTATTGGTGGTTGAATAGAAAAAACGATGCAGAAG
>JAFAQB010000283.1 GCA_019246625.1 Nitrososphaeraceae archaeon | reverse complement strand
TGCCACCAAGACCAATAAGAGTATAGCCAATTCCCTCCCGAGGTTTTTGTTGCTATATGATGTTTGATCAGCTGATGTGGAGTTATGTGCCATATGACGATAGCATACACCTATGTATTAGATATACCTAATAAAACGTATAAAAATTCCGCTCAACATCAGATGTTATCTCTTCCTCTTTGGGTGCAGCTGCTGTATTTCTCACCGACTTTGTTAAAATATTCTTTAGTTGATGGCGGTAATATATGGAATCTTTCAGCAAAATAATCAGAGGGTGTCCTTATTACACGGTTGTAATTCCATTCTGGAAAGAACTTGGTGAAGGAGGAGAAGGGTATTCCTTTTTTCACAAAACCAACATGTTCCTTTTTCATAGATTCGGAATACCCTCCACGTCGCTGCAGCTTAAGCTGTTGTGACATTTTAGATAGTTTGATACCCTCTAAACACATTATCTAATTCCCTTTGTTTTTGCTCATTAGCAGCCGTGTTTCTGCTGGTAGCGGCGTCTATCTCTTCTAACACTAAGGGTGGTAAGGTTTGATAAACAAACAAATAACAAGCTTGACATCATAAGTGACCAGCAGTAGAACTAGTAGTGAAGGCTATGAAAAGTCAGTAAATTTGATATTGCTCTCAAAATATCACCATCTCGAAGATATAACGTACAATGGCAACCTTCTCGAACGTATGAATGTTATCTATTCGATCCGACGTGTTCATTTCACGTTGCCTAGATCTAATTCCATCGACAAGCGTTGGTATTACTTTGTTAGAACATATTCATAATCAACACTATGACAAGTTTATTAACGGTACAGCGACAGTGAATAAACATATGGCTTATCATTAGTTCCTCTATTATCTCGTCATAACATTTGTTTCAGATATTTTTGATTATTTAAGCGATCTATATAAGATGCTCTAAAATCAGTTTACTAAAAAACGAATGTTATCTGTTAAATCTTCTTGAATGTGACCCAGAGCAATAACCACAGTAACCATTAGTAGCTGTTCTTGTATGACAGATGCATTCGCATCTACTGCCAAATCCTGATGAAAACTTTTTTCTCATATATTATATTGGCGTTATGAATATTTAAAATAGGATCTACATTAAAAGAATATTCAACTAATCTATTGCATTACATCATGTTGTAACAGATTTAGAACAGATATCTTTGATTATCCAATTTTCAAGTCGGTTTTATTGTTGTTGTTGATTAGCTCACTAAACTTCAATTCAAGTCAAAATTCAAATTATACAGATGATGCAATAAATAAGAATAATTTTTAGATGCCGAAAAAAGCACTAGTGTTCACGTAGGAGAAAATTACATAAATTAGTTGATTATTTTTAACTAATTGCAAAATAGATTAAAACAAAAGGTCGTTGATATTACATTAACTCGAGCCATTATAACCGTTGTTACGCAGGAGCAACAATCTGCTTTAGAAAATAAAAAGGAGTTCAATTTTGATTTATTCGCGGCATTATCAGGAATGTTCACCTAGTCTCAGTATATGTGATCCTGAATCTCTACGCCTATCTTCCTAGTGCATAAAACACTATGAGGTCTTGAGTATTCCCATGGAATCTATGCTCAATTCCTGCTGCAATAAAAATGCATGTTCCTTGTTTGATAGGATAATTTTTCTCGTTTAGTTTGATAAAGCCGGCACTTAAAACTGAGGCGTATGAAAAGTTTTAACTTCTTGACCATACAAAGTTATAGTGTTTGAAGAATAATCTCAAGAGTAACAATACAGATACACTGCTAAATTTATATGAAATATATGATAAACACAGAGATGCTATCCTATGGTTCCTGGAAGAACTGAATGCAAATAATTATGAAGAATACTTAGAAAAATATTCTGGCACTTCAAGTGGAAGATCTGAGTTCATAGCAGTATGCGGCTTCTTTGAACTATCAGGTGTTCTTGTAAGCTATGGCTTGATAGATCAAAACCTTTACTTTGATATGTTCAACCCTACTCCTTTCTGGGAAAAAGCCAAACCAATAGTAGAAGGCATGAGAAATAAAAGACCTCACATTTATGAGAATTTTGAGTTATTAAATAATAAGAGAGTAAGTTGGACAAAAAAGAGGAATAGGAGAAGCAAAGACAAGTTATAGCTTGGTTATTTTCTTGATATAAAATATAGCATCAAATTAATAAAAATGAAAGGACTGTTTGAATCTAAATTGGGTGTTACCTTTGATAGTAAAGAAATGTGTTGGAACTTATGGCTGTACTATTGAGGCATATCTTTCAAACACCTCGATGCATACACTCCGGAAAACTGGTTAGAACCTGAAATTCAGTTTTTTCATATCTATTGAAGCCAAATTTCCAAAGGTTATCACACAGACCTATGGCATAGATTTTCTTGATCCGTATGTCGGCCCCCGGGTGTATGTTGTCATAATATATAGTAATCTTAAGCTTTAAAGGTTTTTCTTTCTAGATTATTCAAAAAACTATGCATAAAGATTATGTCAGATAATATAAAATTTGGATTAGCTATTCCACAAGGTTGGAGAGGAGGCGATTTCCCATTAGACGAGGAAAATGATCCTGTTAACCAATATGAATTCTCAAAGTCTATTGCAACAACAGCTGATAACTTGAACTTTAATTCGATCTATGCTTATGATCATCTCATTCCTCATTATAAGGACGATATGCAAAAAAACATTTTCGAATGCTTTACTTTATTATCTGCTACTGCAGCAATTACAAAAAAGATAAAGATAGGACAAATAGTTGTATGCAATTCTTATCGTAATCCATCATTATTAGCAAAGATGTTATCTACGTTAGATATCATTAGTAATGGTAGAGTAGAATTAGGAATAGGCGCAGGATGGTACGAACAGGAATATTTGGCCTATGGATATGATTTCCAATCTGATATAACAAGGATTATGCAACTTGATGAATCCATAAGCATAATCAAAGCAATGTGGACAGATAATAACAACAAACATGTTTCGTTTCAAGGAAAATACTATAAAGTAAAAGATGCAATATGTAATCCAAAGCCAATCCAAAAACCGTATCCTCCGATCATGGTTGGAGGGTCAGGTGAAAGGTATTTGCTTAAAGTTGTAGCAAAACATGCTGATAGATACAATCTTTTCTTTGGTTCCCCTGATGAAATGAAAAGAAAAATTTCTCTCTTAAAGGAGTATTGCAATTCTATTGGAAGGGATTATAAAAAAGATATACAGTACTCTGTTGTCTTGCCATGTACAATAAGAGAATCAGAAGACGAAGTGAGTAAAGTTCTTGCACAAAATAAAAGGAACGATAAAACCATAGAACAATATACTCAATATCTTGTCAACGGCATTGCAATTGGAACCCCTGAAAAGGTAATGGAAGGTATCAGCAAATATGTAGATATCGGTGTCAGACACTTTGTTCTACATTTTATAGGACTAAATGATGCAACCTTGAGACTTTTTGATTCTAAAGTGATTAGAATGATTAACAAATAATTATATTACGTACGCAATTCCAAATTCCTATTACTTGTCCTTTCATCTAGATGTCTGTACATCCTTGACAACCTGTCCTTTAACATTTACATTTCAAATGCAAGTACTTCTGATGTATTTTTCTTTGATGTACATCTGCGGATAGCTGGTATATCTTCTGTTTGTAGTAGTAGAATGTCCTTCCTTAATGCCAAGCTCTTCCATTATCTCTTTATCTGTACGTCCTTGGCATATTCTGTGCTCTATATCCATCAGTATGTTTTCCATCTGTTGTCGTGTGTTTCTTCTTCCACGACATTACTCAAGTTAGATAGACATAATCATCTGTGACTTTCTAGAATAAAAATGAATTTGCTGCAATATGCTGCAATAAAACAAAAGACATAAGTTGCTTAAACCGTACTGTAACAAAGATCATAGTGAAGAAAATTGTAACTTCCGAAGTTGAACATGTATTATAATAAAGATGTCAAGTTGGATGCTCACACTTACTAAAGTAGACTCATAATTCGCTTGCACAAGCAGCACTTACCTTCTAATGGCTTGCTACTCTGTTCCACTACTTGGCAATATCTCCAAGGGTGTCATCGAAAGCTTTCAGCCTTACTTCAATCTCTGATTTTCTGTTATCAGAATGATGTATTAAATCATCTGCCAACTTAGCACATTTTTC
Source organism: Nitrososphaeraceae archaeon (assembly GCA_019246625.1). GTDB lineage: Archaea > Thermoproteota > Nitrososphaeria > Nitrososphaerales > Nitrososphaeraceae > Nitrososphaera_A. The sequence goes on along the minus strand of JAFAQB010000283.1, from coordinate 2,678 downwards.
AGCCATAGTGTTGTTATTTGTTCTCACAAACACCGACCCAGCTGTGCCTACTCTAAAATTGCCATCATTTTCATCGATTACATTAAAAAAGTTGTCAGGTATTGCGTTGCCTATGAGTTGATACATCCTTTGGATAATGGTCTTCACGGTATCATTTAGAAGATAAAAATTCGTTTGAGGTTTTTCTCTGTCCTCGTACTCAACCAACACAGGAGCTTTTGGATCCCTTTGTTTTAGTTCTAGTAAAAATGTTTCTTCGACATCATTCCAGAAATCTCTGACCTCTTCCAAAAGAGCATTTGTCATATTTCTTGTGTCTATCCATATATTCCAGAGTAGAGGGCCTCTTGTTCTTTTCGTACTTTAAAGACTTCCTCAACCAATTTCATGCTAAAGCGTTTGTTAATATTGTTATATTCTAATTCAAAGAGCTCAACACCAAACACCAATCTCTTTTTACCACTAAAAATAATTTTTCCTTCTTTAGACTTTTGAATAGATACACCTGCTGAAAAATTTGATATACCTGCTGCTTGTGCATTAACGTCTAGTCTCTTTTCAGTATTTCCTTCCGCAATTATGTTTATTGAAGAACTCTTAGCTAGGCCTGTAACGACATAGTAGCGTCGTCCTTCTTCAGATAAATTGCTATCTTCCTTTACATTCCATTGTGAATAAAAGATCCTGATTCCTCATGAGACGAAATAATAAAAGCCATCTATATTCGAAACTAATGGCAGATAATTAAAACCACATAGATTGAATTCCTAGAAGAACATGTGTAGATGAATCGAATTCCTTAGTTGGCCAGCAAAAAGACTATAGTCTATAATATGATGCTAGAAAAATATATCTATGAATTATATTTTTATTGTTATAGATTTTAGATTCATATGTAAATACTATAAAAAAATAAAGCATTAAATGCACTAATTCACATATACTTTTAGTGTTAATGAAGTAATGATACGACTATCCATATAGCTTCAACAATGATAATGGCAATAATGGCAACATTCACAATTGGGATATTTACTGTTGCAAGCATACCAGGTGCTGCCGCTAACAGCAATGATATGGCAACTTGCAGAGATCAGCATGAGTATTCAGCAAAATGCTTCCCTTTCATTCTTCCTTTTCCTTGAGTCTAGCTTGTTTTAATGACAGCTACAAAGCGAAGCTTTAGAACATGTCATATATGAACTATATAATCAATAGGGTAATAGTGATATATATTCCTATATTGTCATGGAATCAACGTGACTATATTGGTGCTAAAACTAGGGGTCCTGACATAGTGCATTGCAATTTTCATCTCTTAATCGAAAACTTTAGAACAATCCTAAGCGCATATTTAATTATCAATAATGCTAGTTAAAGTAAACTCCATTGATGTCATTAAAAACAAGGCTAAAGTTACGCAGCTTGACATTGATGACTATGGCTCTATAATTCCATTAATAGATCTAGAACTTAACATATCGACGGACGATGATTCGCTTATTAGAATATTAAAGGAGTCTTCTTATGCAGCTATTTTTACTGAAAATGAAACTGAAGATAACAACGGCACAATAATTCTAGCCAATGGAATGACAAATGACGAACTTAATAGCGAGAAAAGCAAAATCATAGACAAAGCAGCAAATAGGAAAAAATAATAATAATTCGCTATATATTAAAGATTATCCAGGAGACCAAGAATACTAATTTGCTAGTCAGTACGAAGGGTCGTCAAATTAGAACGTTAGCTAAATATGTATTTCGGACTAGATGAAATAGCCAAGGCATTCTTATGAAGTATTACTTTTGTGCTATATTGTTTTCTACAATAGGATATTTTGGGATAACTTTAAGCGCCCTGTAATACAAATACTGCCAACATCATAGATAAATGTAGATAAACCCAATCATTTATTGTTATCTCAAAGCTAATACAACAGTAATATTAATGGCAGAAATGTCCAAAAAAGAAATCATGGCGTTCCTAATGCAAGGTACATTAACAGGAAAGTTGGCCACGGTAAAAAAAGATGGAAGTCCCCACCTTGTTCCAATTTGGTTGATAGTAGATGATAAGAATGACAAAAGTAATATTGTTTTTACTACTAGTAGTACGTCAGTCAAAGCGAAAAACATCCAGCGTGATAACAGGGTGTGTATCTGTGTCGATGACCAAATATCGCCGTTTTCATTTGTAACGATATACCGCGTTGCAAAAATACACCATTGTGACCAGAATGAGCTTTTTAAATGGGCAACTAAAATAGCAGAACGATATATGGGCAAGAGTATTGCAGATGTCTATGGTAAAAGAAATAGTACTGAAGGTGAAGTACTTGTAATAATAAAACCTACAAAAATAATTGCAGAAAAGGATATAGCTGGTTGGGATTGATATGGTTATTATCAGTAATATATTGACATAATCGATATCAACTACTATCTAGCCATTCTCAGAGTCTTTGATTTTTGAAGACGATACCTCTAAAAGAGATAGTAAACATTACAACAAAAGCAAGCAAATTCGATATTCAAATAACACATCTATTGTAATATTCATAATACTAGATTTAAATTCATCACTACAGCAGCAGCCAATTCACAGCTAGATCCTAGTACGTACAGGCCCTGTAGAAACCAAGTTTCTTTCTGATTACTCAGTCAAAGCTTTCTAA
>JAFAQB010000197.1 GCA_019246625.1 Nitrososphaeraceae archaeon | reverse complement strand
CCGTAATTGGTGTACGCCCTTTCAGCTGTTCATAATGTCGTTCGAAAGCCCTGCCCATGACCATACTTTCGCCCAATGTCAAGTTGATCATTGCTAGAACCTCTAATTCAAGGGGATTAACCATTTTTTTGCCCTTCTTTTCATAATGGCCTTTTTGCCTTTCTACTTCAGTCTGAAGATCAGCTTGCTTAATTATTCCTTTGTCCTTGAGAACTTCTCTTATACGGATAATTCTATGATCAAAATAGGAAACTCCAAACTGAAAGCCCTGTTTTGCCTCAAGTTCATCCTTCTTGCGGCGGCTTTCCTCAAACGGGATTACCTGGTTACCACATAAGAACTCTTCAAATGCAACAAGCTTCCACAGATAATCAGGAAGTGTAGGTGTTAAATATGCACTAACAGGGTTTATCGGTTTTTGGGGATCATTATCTAAATTCCGTTGCAGTTGTTCCTCCGTACTCATTACCTATTCCTCCTTGGCGGTAGGCTAGATAGTGGCTCATGTCCCATTAAATCCTCATAGACCTCAAGAACAACTTTGTCATTACTTGTAGCATTAGGTGAAATTTGACTCAAGTCAAAAATGCAACTATGATATGGCGGACGCTTCTCATGGTCAGGGGGACAATGGACATAACCAATTACTTTTCGAACCTTACCCACTTTTCCTGTTATGTACTTAGGAACTCTTCTAGGATCAGGGATTATTGGATTTTTTTCTTTGACTCTAATAGATTCTCCTTCATGAAATTCACGCATCTGGACCATTATCAACATCGGTAATGCACGAGATTATTTATCCTTTAAACTACCTTGAAAATTTTAATACTCTATGATCTTATGTTGTCATAATGTTAGAAAGACCACAAACTATCGTCAAAGAGGCTCATGATGATAGGAGTAGGGATATTACTTGCTATTTTAATATTTGGAATGTTTATAGTCGGATATGATCAAGGACAACTTGCACAGGCCATATTTGTTCCAATGGGGATTCATCTTAATCATGATCAATTAATGTTAATACATGAATTCAATCATGATTTAAGACACGCAGCAGGATTCCCATGTCATTAATATGATGATGTAAAAAGAGAATGAAGACGTTTTTATGTAACAAAAAATGAAAACACTCACTTTTATTGCGATATCTCTTCTTTCTGGTGCAATTGCAGGTGCTCTTATTGGTTTAATTAATCAAGTTATAGTTGAACCATTTATTGACAAAGCTATAGGAATTGAAACACAAGCACGGATCAATGCTGGTAAAACTGTTGATAGTTCAGAACAATCACAATATCGAATATGGCAGAAAGAGGGTGAGATAGTAGCAGCTACTATAATGGGTATGTCATTAGCATCATTATTTGGAGTAGTTTTCGCTTATAGCAGAAATGCTTTGCCAGGTTCTAACAATAAAAGAAAGGCACTCACTTTAACTGGCTTGATGTTCTTTGTATTATTCTTAATTCCCTCATTAAAGTATCCAGCAAACCGCCAGCTGTAGGTAATCCAGCTACAATATACTATAGGGAAAGTCTATTCATTGGATTTATAGCTATTTCAGGCTTTAGTGCTTTAGCACTTGCTTTACTTTATAGAAAACTGGGAAGCATGGATCGATCCAAAATGAAGACTGTAATTCCATTGATATACGCGGCAATAATGGTTACTGCATATCTTGTGTTTCCACCAAACCCTGACAAGATAACAATACCAATGGATTTAGTTGCAGGTTTTAGAGTTGTAAGTGCATTCACTATTGCCATCTTTTGGGGTTTGATGGGTATAACTTTGGGAGCATTTTGGGACAAACTCAAGTCACAGCACATAAGTAACCTTGTACGGCGCTAGGTTGTCATCACAAAGGAAGAGTAATGAAAAGAGCAAGCACATATTACTAATAATCGACTTGTCCATTTTCAAAATATTGTCTTCTCGCTTTTAAGTCGTATATCTTGTACTGCTCTGTTTCTGGTAACTTCACATATAGTACTTTTTATATTTTGGTTATCTGATTTAACGTCCTACGTAATATTTTTTCTGCTCTTATTCTGATAATTCGTGCTACTATAGGGCTTCGCCCAGAGGTTGAAATCCCAATCTGCACCATATCTTCAATATTGATGGTTGCCATATAGGAAAAGTCACTGTATTCAGGATCGTCTGCCGCGTATCCAAATGAACCCATTTGCCAACCCTTTTCAACAAGCTGGCGGTTTAATAATTTGTTATTAGTAGCGGCCAAAACCAGATAAGGATTCTTGTAACTGTATAATTTGCTGCTGATATTATTCAATGTAGTCTTATCAATTTTGATCTTTCCTTGTTGTGATAGATATCGTAGATGTTTATTTAGACGATTAGTTATGACAATAATATTGCAATTTTGATGTAACAGTCCACGTATTTTTCTTGATACCTCCGTTCCACCGCCAATTATAACTACCGTCTTACCATTTACATCAAGATCAACGATCATTTGTAATAATTATAAAAATGATCAGAAAGATAATAATTTTGATATTCTAAATGTTCAAATCTACGATCTTCTGGTATTTATGTCAGTCGATGTCGACTAAGAGTCTATCCCAAAAATGGTAGATAGAAATATAGCTTGAGAAGTTCTTTTCTATAAATGTGCCTTATACATCAATAAAACATCTTCCAACAATTAGAAAAATTCCAGATGAACTATGGGATGAGATCAAACTACTACTTCCACCATTCCTCAGGTCGGCCACTTTGTCCATCATGATGCACCGGATATTGTCAATCGAACCATCTTAAACTGGCTCGCTTGCTATATGCGGTCTAGTCAATAGATCATTAGATGAGACCAACCAGAGATAATAATAGAAAGGCAGCATATGAAGCAAGAAAAGAAATTCCTCGTTATACTTAAGCAGTTAATGAATGTCAAGAGCAAACTGCAAGAGAAATCGCAGATAACTACTTAGAATCACAAAAGCAGATTATCCTTTTGATTGGATAAAGTCAGAAGAAAATCTTAGTCAATATGTAGTTGTTGTGTTTTTCTCACCAGCGGAACTCCATATGCCATTGCCGTTTTGTCAAAACCAGTTTTTCTGTAGATTTTATCTGCTTTTGAACTTAAATGGATTATATGAACTCTATCCACAGATAGAGCGTTGATGAGAAATAATATAATATCATATATCAGATATCAGTAATGGCCTGGAATATTTCTCTACAGTATTACCCAAATTTATCTCAGTTCTTATTAATGCTTCACCAAGGGGAAAAATATCTGGACTATCAACTGCTATAGGTCTGAAAGAACAAGAAATTGCCACACTATGTATATCACTGAGGAATTGTTACTGCAACTCAACGGCCACTTGCTCTTCTCTGGATTAAAGAAGGAGAAATGAAAGAATCTAACATGACAATCAACCATCTATCTGACCTTGCTGACCTTGCTGACCCTGGTATCTGCGAGCAAAATAAAAAATCAGTATTAGAAAATGAAAATAATTTAGAAATAGGCAGGTCAGATAAGTCAGATAAGTCAGATAGCAGGTACATTAAAGCAAACAGTACAAGATTTCTTTTATGATAAACCAGAATCAGCATATCGACCTTTGCCACAGCATTCGCAAGAAAAGTCCATGCTATGTTATAATTGGACAGAAAAAAGTAAAAACAAACAACGATGGTGGTGGTAGTCTCCGTACTTTGTATTACTGCAATTTACATCCTAATTCATTACAAAATGGGGATACAAAAACCACACTTGTACATTTGAACTTGATACAGCAGCAAACTCAGAATAATACGTCGACATCGGCCCCATCTCTAACTAATGCCTCAAATCAAGTAGTAATAAAGCCAGTTTCAAAGATTTCAAAACAAATGCTATCATCTTCTATAAATGATAAAATCGACAGAACCGACGAAATTATCAAAGCTTTGGTTTGGATTTCAAAGAATACTCCAAGGAATTCAGTTTTCGCCTCATGGTGGGATTATGGTGATTGGATAAGAGATGTAAGCAATCGAACCAGTTTAGCTGGTTCTACGGTTGTAGAGAAAAACCAAACACGTATAGAGACTATTGCAAAAATGTTTATTGATAAACCATACGAAGGAATTAGAATAGCTAGACAACTTAAGGCTAATTATATTCTAATTTACATAGTAGCTCAACGCTTTGCTGGAACTAATGGCAGTTACTTCTATACCTTAGGTAGTGGAGGAGATGAGAGTAAGAAGCAATGGTTCATGAGAATAGGAGGATTTAATGAGAGCGATTATCTGGAAAAGGACGGTATAACTCCTAACCAAAGATTCTGGAATGCAACGCTCCTTGGACAATTAATTCCTTTCAAGGTTGCAGGGTATGGTTTAGGAGGTAACATTCAACAAGATTATTCTCCTGGAAGTATTGCAATTTATTCAAAAGATGTAAAGTATCCAAACAATATAGGTCGCAACGAACCACTTAATCTTGTATATTCATCAGATAGTTTCAACGGCAAGGCTCTAGGAGAAGTACCTATCATTTTTATATACAAAGTTAATGGCGCGCCATAGTCAGAGCCCATTTATTCCTTATTATTTTTCTTCAATAGCCTTTCCATTTCTTCTTGTTGTTCTGGTGTTGCATGTATAGTTTCTAATTCGGTGACTTTGGGTATTTTTCGTTCTACTGGTAATGATAGCATGAATTCCAGAGATGTGGGTTTTTCTTCGAGCATTCTTCTCTTAGCTACTACTGGTCAAATTGCGCTCTACCTTTTCCCACTACAACCATGTATTTGCATAAAGTGTTTGTCAGCCTTGATTTTACAGTTTCTACATCCAAGTATCAATGCTTGGGTTAGACGTTATTTGACATTAGAAAAAAAAGCTCCTGGCTATCTTGGTACTACTATAATCATCCCCGGGGGTAGTAAATCACCTTTGTGGTATATTATCCGCCGTTTTGCTGATAAATCTGCCATGGAGAGATGGGATAATTCAGAAGAATCACTAAAGCTACTAAAGGAAGCAAATGATTATTCTACACGACATTACGA
>JAFAQB010000381.1 GCA_019246625.1 Nitrososphaeraceae archaeon | reverse complement strand
GCCATAGATATGATATGTGAATTGGCACAAGTAGCATATATAGCAATAACTGCAGTAATACTAGCCAAGGAAAGAAGTATAAAAGTAGTGCATAAAGAACAGCTAAGGTAATAAATAAATAGAGATAGATAATACAAAAGATATACGCTTTCTCTTTCTTTTTTGCAACCTACAAATCGTCATATGATAAAAAGATGATGATAGAACATAGAATCAAAAATGTACATAAATAACAAAATGTAGACAAATAAAAATATAGAAGCTGTATTTTGTGGAAGATGGAACTATGGGAAATTCCAATACTAATGGATACGTAACAGAATATACGCTCCCTCAGATTTTAAGCCTGATTTTTAAATTAATTAATATATTTTTGATATCTACATTATAGAGAATAGTTAGCTAGTTTTCACACTCTAAGATGGCAGACCTTGAGCAACAGGAGTACCACTTTATCCGCTGTACTGTTGACTATGTGTTATTCAAATTAGAGCTACATACACTATCCAAAACCATATGCATGAGAAAGACGAGTATAGTGCATTAGCAAGACCATTATTGTCTTCTTCCTATTCACAACAAAACCAACAACAAGAACAACTCATGAAGCAACAAAGACCTATTGAGAAAGGGATAGCAAAGGAAGAAAAACCAAAATATAACAAAAATCTCATAAATAGGAAGAATAATTACAAACCTATAATCTACACGGTTGTAGGGATCATAGGAGCGATTGCATTAGCTGGATTTATCATTAGTGGAGGATTATTACTAAATGTCAACAAAGGTGTAGTGTCATTGTCACCTTCATCAAATATTCCACTAGTCCAAGGTGCAATATATGGTCATGTATCTGGACCAGCAGGATTACCAGCCATTGGAGCAACAGTAGTGGCTGCAAAACAACAAACAGGTCATATTGTAAATTCTATTATATCTATAGATGGTAACTACTACTTCCAACTACCAGCAGGAAGATACAACGTAATGGTAGCTTTTCCAGATGGAAATCACAAAACTGTGAATAACTTTGAAGTACAATCAGGAGCTGCAGAAAATATTGACTTTGTATATTAAGAATGTAATCGACTCATGGAGGTAATTGTGCAATATACAAGACATTATTCTTATGTCATGTCGTTAGATAAGACAAGTAACTGCTGCTTCTATTTCTTTTCTTTTCATTACCTGAGCTATTGGTTGTTTTAACAGTAATAGGTTAAGTTGAAAAAGGAACTGACCATTAACCAATTCTTATATCTTTTAGAATGCCTATTACAATTGCCGGCATTAATATGGTTACTGAGATAAAGCCCCAAGAAGCTAGAGTGGATTTTTCGTTCAAGAGAGAAGTATTCTTCATTATTGCTGGAGGTATAATAGGTGCCATGGTTATGGCAATTCCCTTTACTTTCTTTTCTGCTGAAGGGATATCTCGTGCGTATGACATTACGTGGGTGGTATTTGGACATATAGTTGGAGTTCATTCACCTATCTCATCTGCTATTATTGCCGGAATGACTATTCATATAATTGTAGGAATCTCAATTGGGATAGTTTCAGGTGTATTTCTATATAAAACTAACCTTTTGAATATAAGTAAGCCATCTAATGGTTTGAGGTATGGCTTATTTGTGGGCATATTTGTTTATCTAATCTTTTCTATTCCTGTATCGCGCTTTGTTCTAAATCCAGAATTTAGACATGTATTGGTTGGTAATAATAATAATAATAATTATGATGAGAATAGGAATAATGGTAAAAATAATGATAACGACAACAATAGCAATAATATTGTAACATTCTCAAATTTTCAAATAGCTTCTATTCTATATCCGATATCGATCAATCTCTTGTTTGGAATCACATTGGGTTTGTCTTCTTCTTTTTTATCAATAAAGTTTGGTGCTAGATATAGGTGTCCTAGCTGTGATATATCATTTTCAAGAATTGATATTCTCCAAAACCATTTGTTGTTTGTTCACGCCGATGATTACGACAAGCATCAGACAACAAATAGAAAAAGAATAGTTATTCTGGGAGGCGGTTTTGGAGGAGTAACTGTATTAAAAAAGCTTCAAAACCATTTCCAAACTGATGTAAGTATAGATATTACAATGGTGAGCAAAGATAACTATCTTCTTTTTACTCCAATGCTCCATGAGATAGCATCCGGTATGATAGAAACAAGACATATCGTAACACCAATTAGAGAATTTTGCAATAGATCACGATTCTATTGCGCCACCGTAAAAAATATTGACTTGGAAAAGAAAAGGGTTTCAATTAGATCTTCTACTTCATCCACGTCAGCTATGGCCAAGATTATAGGCGGCAGTAGCAGTTTATCAACAATAGATACTAATATCTTAGAATCAAAAACACAACCATATCTGTACTACGACTATCTTGTTATAGCACTTGGCAGTGAGACAAAATTTTTTGGAATGTTAGATATACAACAAAATGCATTTACAATAAAGACTCTAAATGATGCTATAAATTTGAGAAATCATACAATATATTTACTTGAACAATCTGATCAATTAATATTGTCAGCAGTTGGTACTGCTGATGTTGAGAATATCTATGGTAACATAGATAATAGTAATATCAAGACATTCGATGAGCTTCAAAAAAAAATATTGACCTTTGTTATAGTAGGAGGAGGCTTTGCGGGAGTGGAAACTGCAGGAGAAATAAATGACTTTATTAGAGATTCTGTAAAAGAGCATTATCATAATATAGACATCAACAATATTAGGGTCATAATAGTTCACTCAGGTGATCGACTCTTACCTGAAATGAGTAAGCAGTTGGCCGAATTTGCATCAGAAAGGTTACGTAAAAGCGGAATTGAAATAATTCTTAATCAACGTGTAACAGGAGCTACTCCAAATACTGTCAGGCTAAAAGATGGCACCATAATACCTACAAAGACAATAATCTGGTCTGGCGGTGTAGCGCCTTCTTCTTTACTTACTAGCATTTCCTGTGAACATGATGATAAAAGCGGTAGAATAACTGTGGATAAATATTTGGAGTTGCCAAATTACAAAGGAGTATATGCTCTTGGTGATTGTGCTTATGTAACAGATCCTAACAGTGGTAATCCTTATCCGCCCACAGCACAACATGCGATAAGGGAAGGTGCGATAGTGGCAAACAATCTTATTGCATCAATAGAAGGAAGACTAGAAGATAGAAAAATATTTGATTACAAAACAAAAGGAATGATGGCTAGTATAGGAAAGCGAACTGGTATAGGTGATTTATTAGGCATAGAAGTGCAAGGACTTTTGGCTTGGTTGATATGGCGTAGCTATTATTTGGTGCATCTCCCAACAGTACAAAAGAAAATAAGAGTATTGGCAGATTGGATTTTAGATATGTTCTTTAAACGTGATGTAACAATGCTCAAAACGCTTATAGAAGAGGAAGAAAAAGCAGGGAGAGAAGAACATGGATCATTACCATCATCATCATAATATAACACGAATATATTGGCAGATAGAAGATGATCCACGTTGTTATATTTCTGCTCTACTGATATTACGATAATTGAAACGCATTTCAGACTATGCATGTTACATTGGAGATTCGGCTCATTAGATTGTAACTGGAGTCTCAAGTCCCAGACGCTAATAACTATGTAGTGTATGGGCATCTATCCACTGCTATAAGCGCGATCCCATCAATGGCTTGAAGAATAGAAATGGCTCGCTGCTATTATTGCTTGTAGCAAAGCCAATCCAAGCCAGAGCAGAAGCTGTCCTTGATGATTTTGATTGCACAAGTAAGCGTAGAGCTACAAATCTTCCTCCAGCAAAAACTACTATTCCGTCTGCGAACTGACTTATGCGAGCAGCTATCCATGAATTGCTATTTGCATATTCTACAAATACACGTGGATAGTTATTTGGGTCCTCTCTAGAAGCGTGAAGCATATAGATATTATAAAAATATAGACATTATAAAAATAACAAGACCAACAAGAAATACAGTCTAGAAATAGTAAATTAACTTCATCTAGAATAACAACACGCTTATTTTCTAAGGCAATTTTGCATTATCTTCAGAATATGATGTTGGCATTGTTTTTTCGCTATATCTCTATTGGCGTCAAACAAGGAGAAATCCTCTCAAGCTCTTCTTTTAGCCAGTGACAACTCCAGCAAGACCCGCATTTTACACATGTAAATTGTGTTCTATTCTTACAGCAGTTGCAGTATCCATATTCAGTATTTCTCAAATACTGATGTACTTTTATTTGACCTTTTTGTAAGTATTTTTTCATTATAAATAACAACTATGACTGAGCACAACAAAAGTCTATCCTATAGAAAATATCGAGGACATCTTATCTCTATATATTGCATTGTGATCTATGGTCTTTACCTTACAAGGACAATTCATAACCTCCCGGCAAAATTTTTCCTTATTTTAAGCCTATTCCAGGATCTAATTATACATCATTTCATGGGGTATTTTCTATTGTTTTCAAATAATACTACTATCTAATACTACTATCTAATACAACTAACTAACACAAAATTTGAGTATGGATTGCAGCGGCAGCCACCACTATGTGATTATAGATATGGAAAGCCATAGATATCTATCTACAGATTCAAATCCAAAACCATCTATCTTCTCATCTAGGCTTAAATTCTAATTCTACTCCAAGTTTATCATTATAATCAAAAGTAAATGATTCGTTTGGCATTATAGAAAAGCTAGTTAATCATTATTATTCGTATTCGCATTACACTGAGGGTAGTTATTATCTATTGATATCCCAGTTTTATCAAAATATATTGTACACAATAAAACACACATCACATAAACATGTTGCCAGCAACGACACCAGCCTTACGGGGAGCTATGATAGATGAGACGCATGATAGTTTCAATTTGCTAACATATCTGCAAATAGAGTAGTTGAACTCGTGATGTCCATCGTAGTCATACTTGTATTCGTGATGTATTCTTATTACAACAAAACCTATCAAATATTATATGACTAGACGGTATTCTATTATTGTGAACTAATATGCAGCAAGGATGTAATATTTTTTGTCAGAGGAAATTAAAATGACTTCTATCAGCTGCATTGGAGAAGGAGTATGATTAGCGATTGAAAGTATCGGTAATAGACCTTGGCTTCAACTCAGTTAAATTGGTTAATTATTATGTAAATGAGGATAATTCATATGAAATATATGAAGAGAAAAGGATGAATGTCAAACTTGGAGAAGGGTTAAATTTCACAGGTCATCTTAGAAAGAAATCCATTCAACGGACAATCAATAGTTTAAAATTCTTTCGAGATATAATTAATTTTCAGTCTATAAAAAATGTATTTCCATTTGCAACAAGTGCAGTAAGAGAAGCAAATAATCAAAAAGAGTTTCTCGAAGAGATAGACAAAGAAACGGGTTTCCAATTCAGAGTATTATCTGGTAAAGAAGAATCTCTATATTCTTATTTAGGAGCGCTAAAGTCCACATGCATACCAACCGCGCTTTTTTTTGATTTAGGTGGCGGTAGTTTAGAAATGGTATATGCAGAAAATTTCAAAATTAAGAAATTTATATCACTGCCTCTTGGTGCGTTAAGGCTGTCTCGAAGTTACAAAGATGGGAGCGACATCACATTTACCAAGAAAAATTATAGCCGACTAGAACAATACATTTTGGAAGAACTTCCAGATAGAAGCGAGCTTGATATGAGTCCAGATACCACTCTCGTTGGTGTGGGGGGTACATTGCGAGCTATCGCAAGATATGATCAAGAGATTCAGCAGTATATACTTGACAAGATTCACAATTATCGAATAGACCATGAGTCTATTGATTCAATTAGCAAGAAATTTTATAAAATGACCACCCATGAAATTGCCAAGATCGATGCCATCGGAAACAGCAGAGCAGAAACAATTACCTCAGGCGCATGTACAATTAATATGCTCATGCGAAAACTTGGGTTTAACAGGGTTGTTGTCAGTGCTCAAGGACTCAGAGAAGGCATTCTTTTATCTTTTTTAGAGTCGCCACAACAATACTATAAAGAAGAGGATACAAACCAAGGTCAAATTGAAAATTATGTCCGGGTTAATTGTGAATTAGGAATGGTCTCTACATATAGCCAAGACTTGATCTTGCCACTAGTCTATCATGGGATGCTTAGAGAAAGAGAATATGAAATTCTTAACTTGGGAATAAAACGAATCTCGAAAACAGTGCTTGCTACCAATATATACAATCTATTTTACATGATAATGGACGAAGACATTTCATATCTAAGTCACAGCGAGCAATTGGTTTTGGCATTATCGATAATACATACAAAGAAACCAAAATCCGCAAACCGATTATTTAAAAGGTATGAGACAATATTGCAATCTCAAAATCGAAGGTCCATTGAAAAAATTTCCGCATGCATCGTCATTTTGGGTATCTTGGAGAGATATAAATGCAATATCCAAGTGACGTTTTGTGATGAAAAGAAAAAAATTGTTATTGCTATTATTGCAGATAAAGACAATCTTCAATTTCCTAAAATGTTATTTAATAACGTAATAAAAAAGTTTGAATCCGCATTTGACATTCGTGTAGATTTTTCTATATCGTACAAATCTGGCCGGATGATGAGGACAAGAACGGCAAGAACAGAAGCAAATTCTCCAATTGTGAGCATAGATAAGGGAGGGTAACACTACATTTGAATAAAACTGACATAGAAATACCCGGGTTTATCATTCTATAAAGAAGACTTGTATTAAGACATTGTTATTAGATTTATGTTTTTACTAAAAATAGATGTTATCACTACAATCGTAATAATTGCAACTACAATAGATATTTAGGTTGAGATCTACCAATAAGTTAACATTCATCAAACTTGATTTTTATTGTATTTTACTATAGCCTCTGAGATCTTTTTCTTTGCTACTTGTCTACCTTCCAATCCTTTTATCCTGACATATTTTCCTTCTTCTAGATCTTTATGATGTTCAATGAAGTGTTTAAGTTGATTTAGTGTATGTTCTGGGATACTACCTACATCAGTAATGCTTGAATTTGAATCAACTTTTACAAGCGGGATTGCAAGAATCTTTGAATCTTGTCCATCTTGATCTTCGGTTAATAATATTCCTACTGGCTGACAACGAATTACTGACATTGCTACTACAGGATCACACGCCAGTACAAATACATCCACCGGATCTACATCTTGTTCTTTGGTCTTTGGAATAAAACCATAATTACATGGATAAGACATTGAAGTCGACAATATCCTGTCCACAAAGAGTGCCCCAGTTTCACTATCCATTTCGTATTTAATGTTGCTACCTTTGGTAATTTCTATTACTACATTAA
Source organism: Nitrososphaeraceae archaeon (assembly GCA_019246625.1). Classification (GTDB taxonomy): domain Archaea; phylum Thermoproteota; class Nitrososphaeria; order Nitrososphaerales; family Nitrososphaeraceae; genus Nitrososphaera_A. Next base: position 4,678 of record JAFAQB010000381.1, on the reverse strand, counting down.
TCTCATCTGGAGGGTGTTTCCCAGCACTCAATTCATTTAGATGTATCATTGTGATGTCCGCTTAAAACAAGTAAACATAATATATAGAGATGTTATTATGCAAAATGCATCCGTATCTATTTAACAGACTATCTCAATAATGGCTGCTACAAACATACTATGCCATTACCAATCATCACTATGTTTGATTTTATTGCGAGTATTACCAATTATAGTTAACATATCTTAAAGACTAAATGAATATGAAAATGACCATTAGGTTATCTAGAGCATTATGATTAAAGAATCTGAATGTATGATAGAATTTTGATTATTATATCATAAGGTAGACGATAATTAAATATAGTGTCACTAGATCAAAATTAAGTCATATGGTGAATGAGCTTCTCTGGAAGAAGCTTTAGAACTGCTCCAGATCATCCATCATCTTGTAATAAGAAGAGGAATAATATACCTACTTCTTTATTTCTATCTGTCATTTATCAATTTGTGCAGTGCTTTTGTGATCGCTATCTCTCCTTTTCATTCAAATGTTCAATATTTCAAAAGATCCAAATAATTATATAGATTCTCTCAATTGATCAAGCACACATGTTCATCATATAGAGTATATAGTTAACTGTATACTATCATATAGTAATACGTTTTCAAATCACAATATGGTTTAATATAACATCTAAGAATTCTAAGTCTATGAGAACTGCAGCAGAAATAGTAGCAGCAAATCTGTATAATACCAGAATATAAGAGGTCTAAATTTGAACAGTAATTCATTATCGTCATCGCAACGTAGCGAGAAATTACAAGTAAAAGGTAAGCTTATTGTAGTAGAAGGAATAGATGGGTCAGGAAAATCGACACAGATTAGGCTACTTGGCAAATGGTTGAAATCCAAGCTATTGCCAGTTTTCATGACTGAATGGAATTCGTCTGAAATGGTCAAAGAGATAACATCTAAAGGCAAGAAAAAAGGCAGACTCACTCCAACTACGTTTAGCCTTTTACATGCAACCGACTTTGCGGATAGGTATGAGAGAAATATTTTCCCTTTAATGCGTGCTGGATATATAGTACTGGCTGATAGGTATATTTATACCGCCTATGCCAGAGATATAGTTAGAGGTTGTAGTCCAAAGTGGGTTTGTAAAGTATATGATTTCGCAATAAAACCTGACGTTGTGTTTTACTTCAGAGTCCCAGTTGACGTTGCAGTTGAGAGAATACTTGTTGGCAGACCCAAACTAAAATACTATGAGGCAGGGATGGATTTGAATTTAAGTAACGACCAATATGATAGCTATAGAATTTTTCAAAGTAGAATTATTGAGCAGTATGAATCCATGGTTAAATCAGATGGGTTTATAGTCATAGATGGAGCGTCAGGTATAGAAAAACAGCAACAAGCAGTGAGAAATACAATTATGAAGTTACTTCCGGGATCAAGTTGAAAGACAAAATCGTGTTGTGGTGACTGCTAACAAGTGACTGGACTAAAACAACAGAAACAAGAGCAAAAACAACAATCCTCATTCAAAACAACAAGGCAAAACGATGCCTTACCTATAGCGTCGATTGGTGCGAGGCCATTACAGTATTATGGTCATAGCATACCTTATTTGCACGAGACTCAAATTAAAGGCCGATTCATAGTGATAGAAGGACCTGATGCATCGGGTAGAAGTACACAAATTGTAATGATAACTTCTAAACTTGAATCTGATGGACATGCTGTTTTGAACACAGGTTTACGACGATCAGAACTTATAGGTGGAGGCATACTTGAGGCAAAAAGGAATTTTATCCTTGGAAAGAGAACTTTAAGTTTATTTTATGCAGCGGATTTTGCGGATCAGCTTGAAAATAAAATAATACGTGCTTTACAGGCGGGGTATATTGTACTTGCTGATAGATATATCTATACACTTATGGCCAGAGATGCTGTCAGAGGAATAAGAAGAATATGGTCTCGTAATCTATTTGGTTTTGCTATTAAGCCAGATCTAATTTTTTATCTTGATGTAGACCCAGGTGAGCTAGTCCATAGAGTATTTCAAAAAAACTCTTCACTAGACTATTACGAATCTGGTGCTGACCTTGGGTTATCGGAAGATATGTTGGATTCATTCCTAATTTATCAGCGAATGATTGCAAAGGAATTTCATAGGATGCAAAAACATTATAACATCGTTCCCATAAATGGAAATCGGTCTATAGTAGAAATTAATACAGACCTACAAAACAGAATTGATAAATTTCTCATTGATGTGTCAATCGTAAAATAGCAAATATATATTCAAAACTATAACTTATGAACTTTTTTAGTGCCAAAGTATGAGTTCATGTATCCTTGAGGAATAAACAACATCGATTGAATCATATTGTACCATCAAAGAATAGATTAAATTTAATGAATCGTTTATAATCTTAGTCTATCTCTGAAATAAGGCTCACAACATCGTTTAGCGGCCAGTTATTTTCTGAATCTATAAAGAACATAAACAAAAGCAAAGGGCAATACGGCAACAAAATACGCCAATTTCTCTATTAAAGGTGATAAAGCAAGAGTCATTCCAAGATAAAGAGTAAAAATGTGGGATAAAGTCCAAACATGACAAATCTATGAGCTCTCATTTTGAATTTATCCAGATCACTGTATGGGAATAGCAAATGATGATAAATCACTGGCATAACAAAAACGATGAATATATAAAGGAAATTTTGAACGTTTATTTGCTCTGTGAGAAATGTTTATGGAGCACAACTGAGTTTATGTTTAAGCGGCGTCTTTTATAGATGTCTGCAAGCTACCTTGTTCGACAAGTTAGTAACTTCACTTCGTATTGCAGTAGAAAGAGAGAAGGGAGTTTGGATAAAGAAGGCACTTCTGCCATTTACTCCCAATCATATTCTTACCTTGATTATTGTTTCTGACGTTGACAGAATTTAATGTTTTGAATGAACGAATATAATGAAGTGACCATCTATTATACCAAAGGATATGTTAATTCCTGCCAGCATTCTAAGCAGTAGTCACCATTAACTTGGAATATCTCCGCTGATCTGTCATTACAACGATTGCAGTAAATATCAGGAGTAATAGTAGAATTAGAAACAAAATGGGAAGAACTGTGTTCTTGGTTATCGTCTCTTTTCCTGGTCAGCAAATTATTCTTCAATGAACATATGTCAATGGAGTAAGTATAAAGTGTATTTAGTTTTGAAATTGTTGACAAAGTGATTTCAATGGTTGACATCTATGTTATTCATATAAACCCAATTTCTTTCTTGTTATCTCTTTGTAACTATATCTTTACGCATAGTACCTGTGCCCAACCAATTACAATAACAGCCAACTAAGGATTATCTCACGTGTACAACCGTCAAAATAACTGATAAATTGATAGACATATTAACAAGTACTTGACTACATCTATTTGAAGCGCTTTCCTGTAACATGCAGCAATAGCCTTACCCAGATCAGTAAATTTGGGATAGTATTTCTGAACCTGCAAGTCATACTTTCATTGTCTCCATTCTTCAACTACAATAAATTCGAGAACCCTTTGGAAAGTATACTATATTACATGTTTGTTCTAAGAATGCATAATATTCTTTAAACCGTGATGCAGTGTTCCGTATCTAAGAACAAGATCACCCTCCACTCCTGCTACCAGATGATGATCCTAGTACCATTCCAGATTGCGAAAAGGAAGGGTTGCATGTTTCGCAAGCTTGCGACAATTGGTCTACTGATGGTAAGAAAAATAATTGGAGCTTTTCAAAAGAGAGATGAATTCTTAAAATTCCTTGCTGATAGGAATGTCAAAAATGTGGTGTTTATAACAACTGATGTACACTATCCTGCCACTGTAAAGATTGAAAGCGCTCCTGCAGATAGTAGTAATACTAGTGATACTAAGCATAATCTAACCTTTTATGAATTTGTAAACCGCCCACTTGCGCTATCCCTACAATACCACACAGAGCAGATCCGACATCAATGCTTTATAAAGAGGCAAAGGTTTTCAACTTTGGTTACTATAAGGTTAAAAGAGAATCTGATAGTAAGGTATATTTTATAGCCGAAGTACATGATATAGAGGGCATAGTCCGTCCCTGCTCATATTTCGATCTTATACCAAATAGCATGAAATAATATCACGACGGAAACGCCTAACATTTTATTCACTTCCTTTTCTTTTGCGTTGAATATGTATGATAGAATCTTAATTTAATTAAACAAAGCAGACTACGATAATCTGGTACTTTACTTGCAAGAGCTATGCTACACCCCTGCGTTCGTCTATATGGAAGATGGAAAATGCTTTCATGTAGCATAGAAGCTGAATAAATGAATCCATGTAGTCATAAGGTTGACTAACCTTACCAAGATTCATTTGAGATAATTCATGATGGCCCATCCACCAAGTACTTCAAAATCCAAGAGTATTTGACTAGGTCTGATTAGTGATCCATTAGAATAAGGCCAATCAATGATACCAGAATAATTACTATTAGGAAGCTAAGAGACTATCCTAAAAATAGATAAGCATTTAGCTTGAGAAATTCTTTCTATAGTTGTGCGTCATAGAAGACTAAAACATCTTCCAGCAATTAGAAAAATACCAGATGATTTATGGGATGAGATCAAGCTACTATTTCCACCAGAGAAAGGAAA
>JAFAQB010000371.1 GCA_019246625.1 Nitrososphaeraceae archaeon | reverse complement strand
TTCTGATCATAAATGTAAATTCTAGATTTTGTAAAACATTAATTTGGCAATAGTAGTTTTCCAATTCGTATTGCTAAAGGCTTCTGCTATGAAACAAATGATTACAACTGGTATTATCAAAGGGATGAGGCATCTTAGAGTCAATATAGTAATTCAAACATATGATAATTCAGTAGAATTTCATTGCAATCCTAAGGGAAATGTGTCTGATATTCCTAACCCATTTACTATATGCTTAGGAAAGCAGTAAGAATAAGAATCTAGTAATTGTTTTATATTCTTTAACTTGTCACCATTTGATACCATTGTAGTATTATTATCATTTAGATCTGTGGATTTGTATTGTTATTCAAATATGCTATGTGAGTTGTCCATCCTAATTTTTCTATTACTTAAAGAGGCAAAAGTAGTTGTCGATATATCTGTTACTTGATATCTAATTTATACATTGTTCTCCATTTCCTTAACCATCTTGCCTTTCACCATAGGAATAATTTTGAGTTTTGCTCCTCTAAAATCCTTTTTTAACTCTTTACCGCTGAAAATTCTGTCTAAGAATATTGCTAACGCAGCAATTTCAGAATGTGGCTGATTTCCTATCGCGATATTATAATCCGCGAGATCATATATTTCTCTTGGAACCTTTTCTGCACCAATAATTACAAGAACCCTGTCCTCTTTTCGTAGTTGATTTATTCTATCGTCTATATTGATACCATACATAGTTAACAGGACTACTTTTCCACCCTCCTTCTTCCAGTCCTTAATAACCTTTCTCCAATCTTCAATAATTTCAATGGCAAAATCATATTTACCTCCCCATCTTTTAGCAATTTCTTCTAAGGTTTCGTTTATAGAGTGGTCTACTTCTGTCATGTAGATTTTATCGCTGCCTAATGCTCTAGAGACCAAGGCTGCGTGTGTAGTTATACGATCATCTCGTACCAACCTATGTCCTATTCTAAGAACTGATACTTTCATTCGGTTCCCCTAGGCTCATTAGATCTTCTTTTTCCTCTTCAGGAAAAACCAGTAATGATATCAAATTCTTTAACTGAGTAACGTTGAATCCTGTCTTTGCAGAGACGGGCAAAATGCGTTTTTTAGAATCAAGAATGCTTAGATATGCAGATTTATCAAATGCATCATCGATATCAATCAAATCTGCCTTGTTTAGCACATATAGGATCTTTGTCATTGGTACCCCAAGCTCATTAATTATATGAATAGAGCTGTCTAATTTTCTCCCCATCTCTTCTATAGATTGGCTTATATCAAGTACAAGCAAAATAAGATCAGAGTGGGTTAATTCATGAAGTGTGGATTTAAAAGCGTCAATCATATATGCCGGAAGCTTACTTATGAAGCCTACAGTATCGGAGATGAGAACTTTCCTAGTATTTAATTTCATTGCACGCGTGAATGTTGATAGCGTTGTAAATAAACCCTGTCCTGTATTTTTCGACTCGCCCGTCAAAATATTGAAAAGAGTTGTTTTTCCTGCAGATGTGTAGCCAGCAATTGAAACTGTAGACAGACCTGCTTTTAAGCGTTGAACTCTATGTAGATCTCTTCTTTTCTCTTCCCTTTCCAATTTTTTCTTTAGAACTGCTGCACGTTTATTGATATCAAGGTAATAAATATCGGCATCATACTTGCCCATTCCGAAAAACCCTGGCTGCTCGCCCATTTTTGCAAGTCTTACTTTTTCTCGTGCTCTGACCATGTCATATCTGAGCTGTGCCAGTTTGATCTGGATTCTGGATTCTGCAGTACTTGCTCTTCGTTCGAAAATCTCTAAAATTAATCGCTCCCTATCAACAATTTCAATCTGACAGAGTGATGCGAGATGATATTGTTGCGTCGGTTTTAATACCTCATCGAAAATAATTACTTCTAGTTTTAATTGTTTAACTAATTCTTTTACCTCTTCTGCCTTTCCTCTGCCGATACCATATTTTGATCGTGTAATATGACGTTGTTTTACTATTCTCTCAACAGAATAACCTACTGTATTTGCAAGAGAAGTCGCTTCTTTTATAGCTTCCTCAGATGGATATGTGATTAAGACAGCTCTCCTTAAATTTGACATCTATTATTATTCCTCTTCTACGCTTAGATACAACTTGATTCCTAGAAACCTTTCTAACTTTTTAGCCAGTATCTCATCAGGTTTTAATGCACCTATTTCAAATTTTCTCAATAGCATTGCCTTTTCGTTCATTTGTATCCCTAGTTGCTCATGTGTCAGACCTTTTTTCATACGTGCTTCCCTAATTAACGTTCCAAATTCTGGACTAAGGATTGTATCATCTATCATCTTAATCTTTGTATTAGTTTTCTTTGAAGTAGGCGTAGAAATAGCTTTCTTTTTAGAAGGTGCAGCTGGTAGATATGGTTTTCCACGTTTCGAACATGGCAGACAAACATTGAATATTGTACCATCTATCAAAACTGTTTTTTTTCCATCTGTTACCCGACGACCGCACAACTCACAAAACGAGGACATTAAGGTATTTTTCATTCATGTAAATTTAGCCTTTTCTGAATAACCATTTGACACTAGGTTTCATACAATTATGGTTTGATTAATGGTTGAGAACATAATCTACAAGGGCTATTTAACTAGAGGTTTTGTTAATTTGTAAAAAAGATAAGCTTTGATGCATATCTCAAACAGATTTAAGTCAAAGGAGTTGCTATGGTTTATGTTTATACTCCTATACATACTTATTGCAGAAAGATTTCTAAATTTTTCAATAAAAGGTGGCAGTACATGGTACCCCAAAAGCTTAATTTGAGGTTAAATTATTGTATTCAGTTCTCCGATAAAGTATGAGCTTATAATCCAATACGTAAACAGCTAAACTGATTACTATTTTTCTTGTGGAAAAGTGTAAGTTAAACCACATTATCAATTGGTTCAATCTTTTACTGGTTATCTTAATGAATAAGTGAGCCTTTTATAATCAAGATGGCACAGACAACAATAGATGCCTAATAATCATCTTTATGACCATGATATAGTCTCTATTAAGGATTTCACCAAACAAGATCTGGAATTCATCTTTAGATCGACGGATAAAATTAGCACTTTGAGACC
>JAFAQB010000367.1 GCA_019246625.1 Nitrososphaeraceae archaeon | reverse complement strand
CTGAACCGGTGCTGTCCTTGGAAGATGAGGATTCATACTATCACGATGTAGTTGATTGTGTATCGATTGTCATTCCTACTATGAATGCAGCCAAAACAATCGGAAGATGTTTGGAATCCATCGTAACACAAAGTTATAAGAATATTGAAATTTTTGTAGTCGATAGGTTTTCTTCCGATAATACAATTGAAATTGCCTCTAGATTCAATGCAAGCATTCATTCGTTTGCTGGTGAAAGAGCAAGTGCAAAAAACTTTGGCATATCGAAATCCAGAGGTGAATTTTTACTTTTTATAGATTCAGACATGCTATTGCAGCCTGGTGTTGTCCAAGAATGCGTTACATGCTGTTCTAATAATAAGAGAATTGCAGGGGTAATAATCCCCGAACGCTCAATTGGAAGTGGATTTTGGATAAAGGTCAGAGACTTCGAAAGAAGTCTATATGCCGGCTCAAAAATTGAGTCCGCTCGCTTTTTCATAAAGAAATTTGTTGTCCAGGTTGGGGGATTTGATGAGGATATTGTTTTTTATGAAGAAAGCACACTTCCCCAAAAGATAGAAGATATCGGCATGAGCATCAATACCAGAATAACCTCGTTTATCTTACATAATGAAGAGGGATTTACTCTCCGTAAATGGCTCCATAAGAAGCGCTATTATTCTATTAGCACAACATCCTATTCTATTAAATACAGTAAATATGCCAAAATGCAAACCAGTGTTTTTTATAGAATCAAGGTTTTCACAACAAATGGCAATTGGAGAGCTTTGGTCCGACATCCAATATTGACCATTGGAGTCTTCATATTAAAAATTCTCGAGTTTTTTGCCTCAAGAAAGGGATAAGTATATGAGGTTGGTACATAATATGGCTTTGTCATTCTTTACATTGATTTGACAACGTAGCTGCCTAACATGTGTTTGATTGCTTTTGGATATTGTTTGTGTGTCTTACAATTGTAATAAACAATGATGATTTGATAAAGTAGTACTGACAGCAGAGTCGTACCAGCTGCTTTCTGATAGCCTCTTACTTGTAAAGGATCTATTTTGAAGACATCTTTGATGTGTTCTATTAACGGTTCTACACATATACCTCTCCAAGAGTAAATTGCCTGTCCTAATTCTGAATCATAAAAATTTATCAACTGCAGTCTATCACTTGGAGTATGGTCCTGTTGTAATACAGGACATACTAGCTCAAATCCTCTGTCTATGCTCAAATTATACAGCTTATGGTCATCATATCCTGAATCGGCTGCAACGTAACGTACTCCTTGGTGGGGGAGTGAAGATGTTATTGCAGGATATATCTGATTATTATCGTATACGTTAGCCTGTGTGAAATCTGCAGATAATGGTACTATCTATTAATGAACCCGCACTTGATACTATATGGAGTTTATATCCAAATATCCATCCACCGCTTTGTATGACTGAATCCCCACCTTGCATCTATGTCAATACCTGAACGTGGTACTACTCTGATCATTGATGATTTGTGCCATGGACAACCTTTGGCTCTAAGCAATATACTATCTATTGCAACAATGTAAGGATCAACGAATTTTTGTTTGACAAACAACACTGCCATAGCAGCTATCCTTTCTTTGATGTCAACAGATATTGTAGAAAGCCTTCTGTCAAATGTCCTTCTATCAGGAAGACTGGTTATTAATCCACATGCTTTCATTATCTTTCTATTATAAGGATAATAACAAGCCATAGCAAAGAAATCATGCAGTGGTATGTTAGGATCTAGTCTAAACCATATCCTAACTACAAAACATCTCAGTATCACGTTTGGATGGTAGACGTAAGGCCTAACTCTTCTTTTCTTCTTCTTCTGACATGTAGGCCAAGATAGGGGTTGTTGCCTAATTTGATATTGCATAAGGTGTCATCTTTATTCCAAGTTTGTTTGCACATTGTAGCCTGTTAAGTACTTCCAAGTTCCACCCCAAGGCCTTGATCAATCCAAATCTTTTCTGGTTGTTCTTTAATCTGAATCTG
>JAFAQB010000314.1 GCA_019246625.1 Nitrososphaeraceae archaeon | reverse complement strand
AGGATTATCCGCTACTGCTTGCCCGTCTTGTGTGATTCTAATTATTCCACCACTACCATCAGCTGGCGGTCCATTCACTATATTTTGGGCTTGAGTTCTACGAGACCTGAGATCACCAATAATGACATATACATTATTGTCTGGACCAATCACAACTTTGCCACCATCATGATTGGGTCCAGGAGTCGCTGGAAGGCTTAGTAAAAGTTTAGGATTTACTAATTGTCCATTTACAAGTTCATATCTATATAGATGATTACCTGCTGGGTCTATTCCTGAAGTAAAGTCATCGCCAGTTTTTCCTCCCCCCGACTCTGTATTGTACAAGAAAACATATGTAGGGCCGTTTTTATGTACTGCAACAGCAATTCCTAACATACCCCTTTCACTTTGTGTAGCGACGGGAACTTGAAGCAAAGGCTGCGGCAACATTGTGCCATTTACAATTCGCTGGACGGTACCTGTATCTTTCTCTAAGACCAAAATATCATTCGGTCCCAGAAATGCCATGCTAGTTGGAGATCTTAATCCTTTGAATACTGTCTCTACCTTAAGATAAGGATTATTGACAACTATTGGTGCTCCTCGTCCCGAGATAGAGAGCTGAGGTTAGACAGAATGAACAAAATAATAATATCCTGCAACAACTAGTGTAGCACATATCAGTATCAAAACAATGCACCTTCTATTGGTAGTAGGCATACCTTTTTCTCCCCGGTCATTCTTTTATGTTTTACAGCCATCATAATGGTCTTTTGATATAATATGTTCTTCGCGGATTGCAAATATTAAGAATGTCTTGGGCACATCATCATCCTGATAAACAGTGGGGCAGCAGAGTTAAATAAATAAATAAACAAATCATTGAGAAGTCTGTAAGACTAATAGTAGCATATCATATGCCATATTGCATTGTAAAAAGATAGAATAAGGACCAAAAAGAGTACGAGTTCCATAATCTAGAATTAAACTCTTATCTCAAATATTGAAGTAGTTCGACATGTCAAAATCATTTAGGAGCATGAAATATGGTTGCTTTGCATCAATTTTCGATGATAACGATAACCGTCCTTTCTTTTTCTCTATTGGAATCCTATTAACAAGGGTTATCTGCTTCTCGTATATCTCTTCATAGTTGTGTATAAAATTATGTTGTGCGACTCTCTTTGGAATTTGTTTCTTATACCAATCAATATTCACTATGTGTTTGTTTGATATATGATAATGTTATTATAAATAGTATCAACATGAAAGATGTTATGTAAATTTGTATGATTCTAATGTAATAATACTCTTAGTAAAGACAAGAACAAACACACCCAGTTTTCATTATATGATATCAAAATATGCAGAGGTAGCACCTATAAGACTCGGTAATGTGTTCCTTACCTAATCGTCGAGATAAAGGTATGCAAATGATTACAGAATTTCCCAAATATCTCCTACTCTACTGGCGGGCTGAAAAACCCACACAAATCTTACCAAATTTGTATGATTATTATAGATTACCTCTCAATATGGTGATTTTGAATATCCGGATATTGAATATACATATTATTTTTATTGTCATTATTTGAGTAAATTATGGAACGACCACTTAATTCTAATTTTTGAATGCATTAGTAATAGGAGCAACCCCACTTCTATCTTCGAAATACTAAATGGTAAAACTAATTCAAAGGATGTCCATTTCAGACCCATTAAACTGTACTTCGGTAGGTCTGCATGCCACAAAGCATTTTCAGAATACAGGCCATACAGTAATGGTTGCTCTACCAAACAAGCAATGGAAATGGTGCTACATACATAAACAATATTCATAGAAATCTCAAATTTAGATAATTTTTGAGTTTGAACGCATACACACATCCATAAAGAGTCGCTTTGGTAAAACATGTCAATATTCTTTGCTTCGTTACACCTCCTCCAAGAACAGTAGCACGCTTTGCGTCGAGACAAATCTAGTGGCTTGCTAGCTTTCATCCAGACATGTATTTCATAATAATAATCATCTCTACTTCGTGAGAGATCTATGTATGCCATTATTGATTGATGTCTAATAGAATTCTGCCATCTCTTTCTTTTGCAAATAAGGCTTGCAAGGCTTCCTTTGCATCTTCAAGTTTAAATCTCTTCTAGACTCTGACTTTGAGTTTACCAGACATATCAATAACATCTTCGAACTCTTTTCTTGTGCTACCATTAGAGCCTATTAGCTTTATCTGTTTACGATATAGAGATTGAATGTTTAATGTCACGTCTGCACCAGTTAGACCTCCAAATGTCACCCACCTACCATTAAGACCAACACACGAAAAGCTATTCTCCCATGTATTTACACCAAGGGAATTTAAGACAACGTCTGCCATTTTGCCTTGAGCAATATCTTTTACTTGCTCGACTACTTTATCATAATCACTAATAATATAATCTGCTCCAAAATCAGTCTTTATCCAATTGTCTTTGGAAACTGCTATCACTTTTGCTCCCATTTTCTTTCCAAATTGAACTGCCATCATACCTGTATTTCCCAAAAATTACCAGAAATTCATTTAATTTTAGTGATGCTTCTCTTAATGCATGATATGGTGTTTTAGTAGTTGTAGTTGTATAACATCTTCTGTTTTCACACCGTTACGCCTCTTTTTATGGCTGTTCTACTAGAACATTCAAAGCTTTCTCTGCATCATGAATTAGATCATTGCTTGTAGCATTGCTCAACTTGAGCCAAACCGCTGCTGGCGGTACTGCCGCGTGGCTTCATTTTTAGCTCTGCAGGTAGATAACGGGTGACTGTTAACCTAGATAGCTACTGTGGGCCTATGCTGTGCTATTTTGGCCTGTAGTGGATAGTAGTGGATAGAAATGTATTCATTATCTTACCTGCTTCAGCCGGATATTGATCCACTACTGCATGCCCAGCATTTTTGATCTGTACAAGCCAGGCTCCTGGAATCTTTTCTGCAATCTTTAAAGAATTAACATGCGGTTCGTAGAAATTATCATCAGTTCCAGTTATGATCAACGTGGGCTTGTCTAATATCGCAAGCACACCACAAGCACCACTCCAGGTTGGATTGTCCTCCCGATACTTTCCTACGTTATTCTGATTATTCGCTACCTCAGGTGGAAGCCCAGGCTTCAGTTGTTGCAAGGATGTTATATTTCTGGAATTTTACTTGATTCAGGATGCACTTTTATCCATCCCGGTCCTAATGAAGCAACATTAAGCGCTTGCATCTGCGCGTGAGAAGTAGGAATATGCTTTAGACCTTTGTCTGCAATATCGGACATCAATTTTATAAACTCAGGTGGTTTAGGTGTATGATCTTTTCCG
>JAFAQB010000201.1 GCA_019246625.1 Nitrososphaeraceae archaeon | reverse complement strand
ATTTAGCTAGAAAAATACAAGGAAATCCAAAATTAAGTATAATAGGTGTACCGACAAATTCTTCTGGTAAGAGTGGTCGAGGTGTTGCAAGAGCTCCAAATGCTATCCGTAGTGCTGGTTTGATTCAGGTCCTTAGTCATCATTGTCAAATACATGATGAAGGAGTTGTTGCTTTTACTCTACCTGTAACAGATAGAGATCCAGATTCTGGTATAATAGCATATGATGCATTACTTTAGATGATTCAATCTTTATACAAGAGTGTTAATAATGCACTTAAGCATGATAGGTTTCCATTAGTTATAGGTGGTGACTGTCCAATTCTTCTTGGATGTTTGGCAGCAGCAAAAGAGATTCATGGAAGTAGTGCAGGCTTGTTCTTTGTAGATGGCCATGAAGATGCTTATCCACCACGTAAATCTCCAACTGGCGAAGCTGCAGATATGGAACTTGGGTTTGCACTTGGCATGAATTGTGAAAACTTACCATCAAACATAATTGACAATAGTAGTTGGCCGCCATTACCTTTAGTTGATGCTAGCAACGTTTGCATCTTAGGTCCTCGTGACAAGAAGCTGCTACAAGAGCATGGTGTAGAATCTCTATCTAGTAAAATCGTAGAAACATTTTATGACGATATTGCCCTTAACAAAAGCAAGAATACTGAAGCTCTAATTAACAGAGCATTAAAACAATTGAACTTATCCAAGACTACAGCCATGGTAAACAAACTATGGCTTCATGTGGATTTAGATGTGCTATCTACACACTCTATGCCAGCTGTTGACTACCAACAGCCTGGTGGAATAAACTGGAATCAGTTAAAGAAAATAACTAAAACAGTAATGTCATCAGGATATACAATTGGGCTGAATCTTACAATTTACAATCCAGATATGGATCCTGACGGTAGCTTTGCTAAGCATATTGTAAATTATCTGGAGTATGCAGTATCTTTTCTCTAAAATGTTAAAAGAAAATTAAATATTCGCAGCTATACGTAAGGTGCCTACCATTTTTTCTAAAATTATATCACGGCTATCTGGACCTTAGAATAGTCAAATTTGATTCACACCATTGGACTCATATCTTGAGTGTCCTAGCTCTCTCAATTATCCTTAAATGATCAGCTTCTGGTTCTGTAGTTATGTAAAGAAGATGCTCATCACCTAATGGCATTGTAATACGTTTAATCTTTTCATATTCAGCCAATACGTATTTTCCTTTCCCTATCTTTGGTGCAAGATTGCTACGTGTTTTCCATGAATTTACAGCTAGTTCAAGTGATTTTTTACTTTCATCAGGAGTAAGTAAATTTTGTACGCCTTGTCTATGATCTGAATGCATTATTTTACCATTTGAATCGCAAATAGTTACTAGTCTTACCTTCGGATCGGTGTTCATAATATCTTCGTAAATACGCTTATAATCCATTACTTAATCTCTAACAAATATAGTAAAGGAATTTAATAAGACTTTTGGTATGGAATTTTCGTAATATATTTTGTATATCCCAAAGTGGTTGATGGTTAGAATTTGATTTGATTCAATAGAAAATATTTCAATTATTTCATTTCCATACCTTATATGTTATTAGTCTCCAAGTAATCCTAAACAGTTCATTTTTGAGCTTTGACTGGTTTATGTGAATGAAAGGTGGTTTCTACTGAGCCGTCCACATCCATCCATTTATCTAGAATCCTTATACTATGGTTACCGGATGCCAATGAAACCTTCAATTACTCGCTAGGGAGAGGAAGATCCTCGTCTTTATGAAGTGCTTTGTATACTCCAGCAGAAATTAATCCTCCAATAATTGGTGCTATCCAATAAAGCCAATGGTAATTGAAGTTTCCAGCAACCAATGCAGGCCCAAAGGAACGAGCTGGATTTAAAGAGCCTCCACTTATAGAACCACCAAACATTACATTAAAACCCAGTGTAAATCCTATAGCAACTCCTGCCAATGGAGCTATCCTAAAGTTCTTTGACGTAGTTGTAGCCAATACCACATAAACTAGTGTAAATGTCATGACAGTCTCTAATACAAATGCTCTGACTACATTTCCATCAGATGGAAGTGTAACACTTGCTGACATTGAAGAACCAAATATAGTATATACAACGGCAGCACCAATTACAGCTCCAATAATTTGACTTAATATATACAAAGCCGCTTCCTTTGGTCGCAGCTTACCTGCAGCCAATAGACCTATAGTAACTGCAGGATTTACTTGAGCGCCAGAACGATAGCCTATTGCATATATTATAGCCGTTAGAACAAGCGCATGAACTAGTGCTATTCCAATTATTCCTAATTGCCCAGTATTATGATATACTGTAGCAGCTGAACAAATTGCATACACAAGTATAAATGTACCAACAATTTCTACCAAGTACTTGTTTCTATGTGATGTAGACTCTTTCGACTCCAAACAGTCAGAAGCAATACCAAGACTGGTATATCTGTATTTCGTGTATGATATATACTCTGTTCATTGATGCTTCAGAAACGGTTCTAGGATTTTTGGGTTTTGATAGGACTGTTTATAGTAATTTCAAAAATAAGAAAGTAAATATGTTTATTGATAGACAACCAAGAGGAAAAGGCTAAATTCATTGATAGGTGAACCCTACATCCAAGGTTCACTTTACGGTATAATGTGTAAGATACTTGCACTATCATCCAATGCGAGGAACGAGACGGCTTAGCGACTTCGTCAGGAGTTCCCATTCGTCCAAGCGGCATGGTGGATACGTGACTCTACATAATAATGTCATTTTAGCCATCTATTTTTAGTTGTTCATTCATCTTGCATGAAACCCACGTACCAATACTGACCTCATTAAAACCAATTTGGTAATGGCTAAATGCATACCGTTTGAATGCTGTGTTCCCAAGCATTCTTGAACATTGTCATATTTAGTGTATACTGAAACTTTTGCAAACTATCGCTTGCAGCTCCGCGATATCATGACTTAATGTGCTACTACCAATAATACTAGACCAGTGTTGTGTATGCATGATTCATGGTCTGTAGGTTCCATTTTCAACTTTGTTGTTGTTACTGCAGATTGTCACTTTCCAACCTATGGATGTGTCCTTGTAATACTTGAATCCCAGCGTTCAAATAGGATAACTGGTTGCTTTTGTTATAGATATCTCTATTTAGAATTGCAATCTGATTATTTATGTTCTGCAATTCATATTTTGCCATTGTCTTTTTGTAGTCAATGACTCCTAGATCATCTTTTATTTTGGCATATTGATTTTGAATCTCTGGGATCTTGTATGTGCCAATTTCTACCATGTGAACAAACCACTCCAAGTCCCTTAATTCTTATTCCTAGTCTCTACCAGCCTGTATAATCTCAGAAAAGTAGAAAGATTACCCTTTGATTCTTTATAGATAAAATGCAATTTGTATAGATGCCTTAATCTCCAATACTCTGTGTAGTATCTTGTTGCTTGCCTTTCAGAAAGACCTAATTGTATGGCTACCTCTACTGGCTTCCTTCCTTTGCTAGAGTTTGTAAGCATAGGTAGCTTTTTCATTATTGGAATGAGACTTTTTGTTGTTGTTGTCATCATCGTCTATCGATGTAATTCCATGATTTACTCGATGTTTTTTTAGAATAAGGCTGATATCTCTTAACGAGAGTCTTTGTTCCTTTGCAATCTCTCGAGTAGTCTTGCCTTCTTTGTATAGCTCTAAAACATTATTTTCTCTTTCAGTGTTATTGTCACTTGACAATTGTAATGTTACTATAACAAACCTTAATCTCTTACTATATCTTTTCTCTGATACCGCCTGGCATCATTATTGTTATTCTGATACCTTTATACTTTCCTTGATTCCCTCTGTTACCATTGCCTATTTTTACTGAGCGTGTAGAGTTGATATAGGAAGGATTATAATGGTTATGCCATAAAATCTGAAAGGGTACTTTGCTAAATGTATTGCAAGAGTTAAGTCCACATAGAGAGACACCAACAAGCAGTCTAACGGTCATGGCTTGCGTAGTAGGAGAAATAGAGAAGGTGTTATTGGTGTCGCTATTATTATTTTAAAAATAAAAAAGGAAAACATTTTGAGGTTGTTATGAAGTGTCTCCTTGTACTTCTTCTGATCTTCTGAATACTATGAATACGAAAAGGGAAAGCTTGTCATGGACATGCATTATAACCAGGTAAGAATATAGTCCAAATAGCCAATAACTAACCCATCCTGACTACAGAAAAAAATAGAATATGCAGCAAAAGAATTTTTATCAAATGACCTTTTTATTTGGCTCGCTTTACTAGTTGCTTCATAATAATAAATATCAATTCCTTTAGAGAAAATGGTTTTTGAATAAAGTCGTTAATCTTCAAAGATGATGAAAGACCAATATACAATGGATCATTGATATCAAATGCAGACATGAGTATTACTTTGATTGATGGAACTATTTCTCTCATCTTCTTTACACATTCAAATCCATTCATTGCAGGCATCCTTACATCACAAACAACGAGGGAGTAATTTCTAGAATTAAGCATGAAATGTTCGATTGCCAGCATAGGATCTGTAAACCCAAATACGCGGTACCCTTGTCTTTGCAAGAAATGTTTAATGAGGCTGACAATCTCCAACTCATCGTCTAGCACTAATATATTTTTAGAAAACGAAGCCGATGGTTTCTTCAGATTTGATGACCTCATATCGCTAGTAATATCACTAGTGTTATAATGATCTATCGCTAGCGATATCTCTAACGACATTAATAGCTAGCTGCAAATATTCATTTTCTGTATATCTGCTGTTGTCGTCTTATATGCTCTATGGCTATATAGAAACCATGCTATATAGTCAAAGCTATGTAAGAGTATAATAATACCAATGATTTATTGAAAGAATCAAAGTACGTTAGACTGGCTAATAATACCATGTTCCGTATTATGAATAAGTCTAGAATACCATCATTATTCCTACATA
>JAFAQB010000169.1 GCA_019246625.1 Nitrososphaeraceae archaeon | reverse complement strand
TGATTCATCACAATATTTTACATGAAGGGAGTTCTTATCTGCATCAGAAAAAATAGCACAGGGCTTTATGCCCATCTTAGTACAGGTTCTTGCAACCCTTATTGCAATTTCTCCTCTGTTTGCTATCAGGAGCTTCTTGGGCATTGCTTGCTTAAACTTTTAGTGTGTATGATAATAAAATAGTTGTAGGTCAAGCTAACTTTGTATTACAAAAAAATAAAATAGCAAAAAGCAGCACGGAAGCTTGATCGATTGGTTGATGAATGGAGGATGGAGGATGGAGGATGGCTTTAGGTTAATTGTTATCGTTATTTTTATTTTCTTTCCAAAAAAGGGGATAAAATGAGCCAGAAAGGTCAAAATATAACAAATAAGTAAACTAAACAGGCATATTGCCGTGCTTTCTCTTGGGTCTATCTGCTCTTTTTCTGTAAATAGAAATTAGAGAACTTATCAGTCTTGCTCTTGTCTCTTTAGGTTCTATTACGTCATCTATGTAACCTTTTGAAGAAGCAACATAGGGGTTAGCAAATTTTGTCCTATAATCCTTTACTAATTCTTCTCTTTTCTTTTGAGTGTCTTTTGATCCGGTTATTTCCTTTCTAAAGATTATATTGCAAGCCCCCTCAGGTCCCATAACAGCAATTTCAGCACTTGGCCAAGCAAAATTATAGTCAGCTCCAATATGCTTGCTATTCATGACATCATAAGCTCCACCATATGCTTTTCGTGTTATTACTGTAAGTCTTGGAACTGTAGCTTCTGAAAAAGCATACAAGAGCTTTGCTCCATGTCTTATTATACCACCCCACTCTTGATTGGTACCAGGAAGGAATCCAGGCACATCAACTAAAGCAATTAATGGAATATTGAAGCAATCACAGAACCTGACAAAACGAGTAGCTTTATCACATGAATCAATATCTAAAACGCCTGCTAGAGCTTCTGGATTGTTTGCAATTATGCCTACAGGTATACCATCTAGTCTACCAAATCCAATTATTATGTTCCTTGCCCAAAATCGCTGTACCTCTAGGAAGTCTCTGTTATCTACGACTTTTCTGATTACTAGGCCCATATCATAAGCTTTGTTTGTGTTTGTAGGCAAAATTGAATTGAGTTCTTCCTCTTCTCTTACTGGATCGTCATCTGAAGATACACGGGGTGGGTTTTCGAGATTATTCAAGGGAATAAATGAAAGAAGCTTTCTGAGAACACTAAAGCATTCTTGTTCATCCTCAACAATGAAATGTGCAACACCACTTTTCTGATTGTGAACCCATGCTCCTCCTAGATCCTCGAAACTGACATTCTCGTTGGTAACCTGTCTTACGACGTCAGGACCCGTAACAAACATGTATGCTGATTTAGTCATAATTATAAAATCTGTGATAGCAGGTGAGTAAACAGCTCCTCCTGCACAAGGACCCATGATAACGGATATTTGAGGTACAACTCCTGATGCTTTCACATTTCTGTGGAAGATCTCAGCATATCCGGCTAGACTCTCGACTCCTTCCTGAATCCGTGCTCCTCCTGAATCATTTATACCTATTATTGGAACTCCTTGTTTTAATGCAAGATCCATTATCTTACATACTTTAGAAGCAAATGCAGCTCCTAACGAACCACCTATGACTGTAAAATCGTGTGAAAATGCATAGACCAAACGACTATCAATCATTCCATATCCTGTGACTACTCCATCTCCTAGGGTTCTTTTCTTTTCCATCCCAAAGTCGTAGCACTTATGGGTCACAAAGGGATCAATCTCGACAAAGGTTCCTGAATCCATGAGTGTATTCATTCTTTCAAACGCAGTCAAATTTCCTTTGTTTTTGTATTCTTCTTGTTTCTCTTTTCCACCTCCTAGCAGGTGTTTCTTCCTTTTTTCCTTTAGATCTGAAAAATCCATGTGCACTATTTCTGCTACTGAATTATTTATTATTTGATTATTGCAATCAACATTTTATCAGACGATTAATCGTTATAATATAATGTGCCCTTGAGTCCACAGGACTCTATTATTATGAACAATAATAATGTGGAAGGCATGGACCTATCATCGAGTTCAGGTACTACACATTGTCTTAGATTCTCTATCCCTTCAGTTACCTTTAGAGAGGGAGGTAATTGTATTACTAATGCCAGAGTCTTTTCAAGTGGCAGCATCGATTGGAAGAAATGCTCTAGTTCTCTGCTAACATCCTTTAGCAAAAAGAAAAACACTTAGCTGAATATATACAAAAGAAATTGCTATTGCTATCAATTAAACTATTATTCCAAATAGTATTCTTTAGTATTGTGAAGTTTTAATAATAGGGTCTATATTTTCATTACTAATCTGCCATGACGGCTTGTAGTATACCACCATTGAACATAAAGCAAACATGGCATCATAATGGAGTTACTCTCATATACCAAAATTGATATTTTCTGGTCTTCGTATTCTCCTAATAGGGATGTGGAAAATGGTAAGAGACATGTTACCATCAAAAACATAATGTTAATCCAGATAAGAATACGATTAGAATGATGAATGTAGTGAAATTGTCTGTGATGAGCCATCCAGTAAATAGACAATATTATAAAACTAATCCCAAAGCTACGTATTTTAGGCCATAAATCAAATAGCTTCTTAAGTAGCTCAGTTCCTGCTACAATACCACCAACGACACTAGAATGCGATGATATTTGTGGCACACTTATATTGAAAACTAGTATAGTCATAGCAACAGAAAAGATACCATCAGTCAGAGATTCTATCCTATTTTTGCTAAGCCCTATTTCATCATCCGTATAACTACCTTGCGACAGATATACATGCTATTTAAGGCTGGTTTTCTAGGTTTTAAGAGAATATTAATTGCGTATTATGGAATGTCTGCTGTCATGTGTGATGTGGATGACTCTTCTCTAACTCCTCTTGTTCCTTGGCAATTTCCTTCTCTTCTGTTGTCTCATCATCACGAAGCTGTCCATGGGCCTCTTTCTCTAGATGTTGCTTTCTATTTTCATCTGTAGTAAAGATGGCTCCACATACAAAACATTGAAAGTCACCAGTTACCTTTGATATATCAATTTGGTCATCTGTCTTCCTTCATAGTAAAATAATCATACTCCTATACAATTATGATCAGAAGCAGTATTATTAAGAGAGCTAGGATTAGTTCTGATCTCGATGATCGAGCATCGTGTTAATCACTAGTAATTATTATAGTATTGATTTAGGCTATAGACATCTACTTACTTGTTTTAAGCCACTGGTTTGCGACCCAACGGTCAATGTATGCTGAGACCAGATCTTCATTTGATAAATGTTCTTGCATTCTGTTTAGTGCTTGCTCTGCCTCTTTAGCGGCTCGATCCTTGGGTGCTTTCTTTGCTGCCTCAACTCTCTGTCTTAAATCATCTTTTTTATCTTTTATTCCCTTTTTCACTGCCTCAACTCTCTTTTAACCCTTCTCGTAAGTCTTTTCTTGTTGATTCTATATCTCTGTCAAGAGCATCTAAGTCTGCCTCAATAATATCATCTACTTCCTGATCTAATTCTGCGTCTTTCTGATTTAGCTGACGAGTAAGTTCTTCCATCCTTGTATCCAAGGAGCTATACGAAATATTTGTCATAACAGTTTACGTTCTTGTATAACTATATAACAACTCGGACTTCATTGTAATGCACTGCATCACTATTATTACGCTGTATAGCTTAATTTATTCACATTTGCAATGCACTGCGTTACAATGCTAACTAGATTTGAATATACTTGACAATGCTTGAAGGGCATCAGGTAATTAAAATCTATTTTTAGTACCAATATCGTTACGGAAACCTCTGGGTTTGAACATTGCAATCTATACATAGCAGAGCACGAGGCAACATTGCATTCTTTTTGAAAAAAGACCGGAAACACTGTTTTTATCTCTTTTATCCAGCTACTGCTCGTCGTCGCTGCCCAATGACATATCCAAACCATTAAAAGTGGATACAAACCCCGTACTGAACTGCTCAATCTGTTCCTGTTTCTGTGCTGTTGAGGCTTATCACCTGCATTATTAACATAAAATATGTTTTTATCGTATATGGATTAGTATTCGTCAAATAACTACTCAACTCAATAGTAATAAAAAACACTTAAGCGATAGGCAAAAAGTCAATTCATTACCTGACAACAGTTACTGGGCATTTTGCATGGTGAATGACTTTGTCAGATACACAACGAGCTCTAGTAAGGCATAGGCCTAATACTAGGAGCTGGAATTTATGTCATAATCGGCGATGTTGCTGATGTTGCTGGCATTGCTGGCAATGCAATGGGGTTTCATTTATAGTCCCTGCATTCATCGCATTATCATTGTTTCCTTGTCCCTTTTATGGATTCCAAAATATATAGTCCCAAATCAGTTAATTTTACTATACTACTTAGAAAATTGTGAAAATAAAAATCTCCACTAACAAGTATATTTAAGTCTTGAATATACGGTGTACCTTCATGTGCATTCCTGTCTGATGATGCTGCAGATTTATCAACAGCTATAACTCCATTCGATAATGCATAGTTGATGTCCTTACGAGTCAAATTATATTCTAATAATTCTAGTATTGATAAACTTGCAATATCTAATACGCTAACTATTCTTACAATTACAGGATCTCTTAGCAGCTTTGTAAGCAGATCTGAGTAAATTTCTATGTTCATCGTCCTATTTGCCTACCGTTGTTTTGGACTTGTACATTATGAGAAATCCTATTCCACCAAGCAATACTCCTAGCACCAACAAAAGAATGGTGGCAGAAATAGGCTCTACAAATGGAGCTAGTATCT
>JAFAQB010000167.1 GCA_019246625.1 Nitrososphaeraceae archaeon | reverse complement strand
AATGTTCCAGACCTGATCTCTTGTCTTAGTCCGTCTACCTACTTGCACAAGCGATAAGAGATTGTAATAGCTAAAATTTATGTCATAAAATCTGAAATGGTACTTTGCTTTGAATCTTGTTGAATGCTTCGACAACTACTACTACTATGTAAGTGTGTTTTGTCCTCTTCCTCCTTATTGTCCTTATCGTACTTACCAGTTCATTTCCATTCGTTATTAAAAATATTGGCACACTATAAGGTTGTCCTGTTGCTACGATTCCATTTCCATTAGGTTATTCTTAAGAAGTTTCGATGTCCTTGAAAGTAGTAGGTACCGAGTAATATGTTTGATTCCACAATCTTATCCTTGCATTCTATTTGAAATCAATCTACCCAGTTCCTCATCAGTTTTACCGATATGGTCTATGCCGAGGGAGCTAGCTATGTGTTCTAGTTTCTCGCGTTCGGAACTGACAGGAGCAGTAATTTTTGGTCCCATAAAATATTTTGTTGGTTCTTCCGTTACTCTTGTTGCATTTTCTATTTCTTTTCTAAATAATTCCCGTGCCTTTTCATATTCCCAAACAGCCTTTCCCAAAGTTCTTGACACTATAGGTAATTTTTTTGAACCAAATAACAAAAACAATCCCATTAGCGCTAGAATTATCCATTCCGTTCCTCCAATATCCATCTGTAATGCCACTATGGACATGATTTGGTCTCATACATGCCTTAGAGGGCAATTAAAGATTTCCATCCTTAAAGCAGCTTCAAAATTGATGGTTGGCAATAAGGCAGATTAGTCCTCTTACAAATTTCAATAATTATTTTATAGATTATCCCTGAGCAAGACCCCACAAGAATACATATACCGATTGCTATAACAGATAAATCTCTCGATAATATGATTACCTTGAAATGAACATTAAGCTTATCTATGTATTGCTTGACGGAATTGGTGATTTGCCACATCCATTATTAAATAACTCAACACCACTTGATGCTGCTTGTACTCCTAATATGGATTCTCTGGCGAGGAACGGATCTATGGGTAGGGTAATCAGCGTTGGAAAAGGAATTGCGCCACAATCTGATATTGCTGTATTTAATATGCTTGGATACAATTTCAAGAAAGGAACCTATGTTGGGAGAGGAGTGATAGAATTGATGGGATCGAATATTGATTTTCATGAGGGGGATCTTGCGCTAAGAGGCAACTTTGCAACTGTCGATAGTCATTCGAAAATCGTTGATAGGCGGGCGGGTAGAATTATTAGCAAAGAGGAAGCTCAGGCAGTATGCAAAACATTACAAGAAAAAATCAGCTTTGCTGATAAGGATGCGTCGGTAGTTATCCAACCCACAGTTGCTCATCGCGTCACAATTAGATTTAGACATAACCAAATCAAACTTTCAGACAAGATTACAAACACAGATCCGGCATACGATAAAGTCGATGGTATGGGTGTATCAAAACCGACTCCTACTAATATTTATATTGAAAAATCAAAACCGGAAGATGACACAGAAGGATCTAAAATTGCGGCGAGATTAGTGAATGAATTCACAGAACAGACCATAAAATGGTTGAAAGGACATCCTGTGAACAATGCGCGTATTAACACGGGAAAAAATCCTATGAATGTAATTCTGTTGCGTGACTCTGGAAACAGATACCCAACAGTAGAGCCGATTACCAAAAAATATGATTCCAAAGTCGCAAGTCTTGTAGATATGCCTGTGGAAGTCGGAATCTCCAAAGTCTTGGGAATGACTCCATTTAATGCAGGTGAAGTGAACGACTATCAGAACAAGGCTATTGCTGCAGCCAAGATTATAGAAAAATATTCTATTTTATATGTTCACATTAAAGGTCCAGATGAATTTGGGCATGATGGTGATGCAATAGGCAAAAAAAACAATATAGAGGAAATTGATAGACGCTTCTTTGGAACCCTTCTGAAGAGGTTAACCGTAAATGACCCCGTAATAGTTGTTTCCGGTGATCATTCCACGCCTTGCCAACGAAAGGGCCACAGTGATGATCCTGTTCCTTTATTGATATCAGGGAATAATATTCTTAATGATAATAGTACTAGATTCACAGAACATTGCGCCTCAAGAGGCAGTCTAGGGTTGCTTATGGGAGTAAATGTCTTAAACACAGCTATAAATATGATAAGGTAGTGAGCTCTTAAGCAAGCTCCCATTCCATGATAGGAGCGCTGAAAATATTTAATTAGAGAGGGTGTTTGTTTAACTGGACGCGATAATTTAAAATAAAGGATCGTAATTGAGATTTAAAATCCTATTGAAAGGTTAATGCTCCAATTAAAGTCAATAAGCAACACGCATGAATCGCTCTATTGACAAATGCCTTATTTCTTTGTAGCAGATGACAATGTTAAAACACATATTGAATTTCAATACAATATTATAATCATAAACAAAGTGTTTCTGCAACAATGATTAAGGTTTGTAAGAAGCATTATGCCTAGCGTGTTTCCTTACTCTATGATCAAATGGATTTATGAACTGACGCTGACTTATACAAGGACATATTTAAATATACAACCGTCACTTTGATTTTAAGTATGCACAATGCGCTCTTAATATTTTTCACATTAACAGAAAGGAGGATGCAAAATTTGTCATGAGGACAAAATTTGGTTTCACTCAGGGCCTTAATGTAGCTAGATTAGGACTAGATGAAAGTCAGGTTATCACAGCCTGTCAAATTGCTGATAGAATGGATTACGATTCCATATGGGCGATGGATCATTCCAATGTTCCTCAATGGAAAAATGCCATAGTGAATGATGCGTGGATTATGCTCACTGCAATAGGTGTACTTACCCAGAATGTGGAGGTGGGCACCTGCGTCACCGATGCAATAAGGAGACATCCTTCTGCAATAGCACTCTCTACCATTACACTGGACAGGGTTACAAAAGGCAGAGGTATCCTAGGAATTGGAGCCGGGGAAGCCCAGAATGTCGTGGAATTTGGAATTGATTTTAATAAACCTATAGCCAAATTCAGAGAACAACTAGAAGTAATACACAGACTTTTTGAATCAGGTGTAGATAACCACGTGAGTTACAATGGAGAATATTATAAATTAAATGGTGCAAGCCTCCAAACAAAAAGTATACGCAAACCAAGGCCACCAATATATATAGCTGCGGGCGCTCCAAAAACCCTTGAATTATGTGCAAAATATGGTGACGGTTGGATTCCCATCGGTTATACACCAGAGTTGTTCAGAAATCATGCTAATGTCATAAAAGACAATGCTAAAAAGGTAGGAAGGGACATTTCTGGATTTCAGTTTGCTAATGACGTTGACATTTATTTCTCTGACGATGGTGAAGAAGCTTGGAATAAGATGAAAAATGCGGTAAAGGTTAGTCTTTATAAACCAGAATTATTGAAAGTTCATAACATAATACAAGACTCAGAGTTTGATTTTCGTAGATACTTTACAGAATATGCAATGAACAAACCTGAGCTTATGGAACAAATGAAGAGGGCAGCGCTAAAAATACCTGATAGTGTAGCAAGAACAGCAATTGGCGTAGGCAAACCAGATGATGTAATTCAGATGCTGGATCGATTCATCAAAGCAGGCACGAATCATTTTATTATAAGGTTTTGGGGAGATGGTTACTTTAAAAATATTGAAATGTTTGGTAACAAAGTCATACCTTACTTCAGGGATCAGGAGAAAAAATGATCGAGCCTTATGATATACTCATCAAGCATAGGAGCTTGTTTTCTCGCTGGTTGTTGACCTTTTTGTCTATTGGTGCCTACAAGTGATTCTGCATCATAACCCATTTTTCGAAGAGATGCAGCAAATTCGACAGAGAATCCATGAAACGTATAGATTTTTTTTGGGTTACATGCTCTCACTACTTTAACTAGTTCGGGGAAATCGCAATGATCGCTCATTGGCATAGTATAATCTAAATCCATCATAGACTTGTATCTTCTGTCAATGGCCCATCCACTAAAACCTATAGTTACTGCTCCATATCTTTGTTTCATCAGTTTTACAAAATTACTTCGGGCACTAAGGGGAGCAATCATCAGCCATGGTTTGTTTTTAGCTAATAAACCCTTTTTTTCTGCTATGGAATGCGTAGCCATATCCTTTAAATTGATGCCTAACTCGATATAAATAGAGTTCATTTTATCGATTGAATCATGTATAAAAATAGGATCCCAATGACCGAAAAGTGCAGCTAATAGTTGAGCCTTTCCTACAGGATAGCCCATCAAGATAATTGGAACACCTAGGTTATACATTTCAGAAATTATTTCATTAGTTTTATGAATGATTTCTACCAAGTTGGGAAACACATATTCTGGACGGCCAAATGTTGATTCTATTATTAGTGTATGTGCAGACGGAATGTCAGCTGGTTTCATAAAGGATCTTTCTCTAATTGATATGTCTCCTGTGTAATACAACTCATCCCCTATAAGCAAGCCTTTGGAACCCAAGATATGGCCTGTATCAATGAGCTGAAACCCATCACAGATTTCAGTTACATCATTTAATCTATACCCCCTCGCTTGTGCGATCAAAGAGGTTGCTTTTGATACGAGAATCTTGTGATTCATCTCTGTTGCTGAGGTTTTTTTACACAAATGATCTGTATGTGCATGGGAAATAAAAGTAAAGTCACAGTGATGATTATATCTTTTGGGATCAAGGGAAACCGTCTTACCTCCTATATCTACAATAATTCCAAATTGGGAAGATCGAACGATGGCTGTCAATTCCTCTGGCTTTTTGTAAATATGAGTTGTATTTGAATATTCATGATTCAGTGAGCCGATTCAGTAATTTGTTATAATTATTCGATTATTGCTGTCACATTTAAGAATGCCTTTATTTATAACAGATTGTCTATGCTGAACCTTGCGATTCTAATTTCAGGTAAAGGAAGTAACATGAACGCTATTTTATCAGCAGTACAAGAGGGCGAAATTAAAAATGTGAAACCATCAGTAGTCATTTCCAATAATCCGAGCGCACTCGGACTGAGAAGTGCTTCTGAAATATTCAGACTCCCTACTAAGGTAGTATTATGCAACAAGCAAACCAAAGGTTGGGATTATGACAAACAGATTGTTTCGGTGTTATGTCAACACGGCGTAACGCCCGAGTCAGGTTTGGTCTGCTTAGCAGGATTTATGCGCATTATTAGTCCTGAGTTTGTAAGGCGCTATAATATGAGGATAATGAATATTCACCCGGCTCTCCTCCCATCATTTCCTGGACTTCGAGCGCAAAAACAGGCTATAGAATATGGAGTCAAAGTAACCGGATGTACGGTTCATTTCGTAGATGAAGGTGTTGATTCTGGACCTATAATACTTCAAAAAACGGTTTGTGTACTCGACTCGGATACCGAAGAAACTCTCTCGTCAAAAATTCTGAAAGAGGAGCATAAATTGTATCCTCGAAGTGTAAAATTATTTGCCGAAGATAAAATTCAAGTGAAAGGACGTAAAGTCTTTATTCACAATTAGCTAGTCGTGTAAATTGATATAGGACCTCAGGAGCAATCCGAATTGAAGGTTGTTTTCTCGCCGTCAAGATGTCTTGGTGCTATGAGTATTGTATTCAATTGCAATTCAACTTTATATATATTAAAAATAAACAAAAACTGCTACGTCTATGCTATTAAAAGAATGTTTTTGGCAGAGTATAAATAAAGAAATGAACCAGTAGGTGTTTTGTCAGATAACGATGATTAAAAACATGATCCGCGCGGAAGCACTTCAAAAGCGCAAAGCATTGTCTAAAACGGAGGTATATAGAAGAAGTAAGTTAATCCAAAATCGTGTTATAGATTCACTTGAATTTGAAAGCGCCAAGACTATAGGTGCCTACTTCGCAACAGGATCAGAAGTTAGAACTGAGGAAATAATAAAGACGGCATTTCAAAATCAAAAAGTCTTGTTGTTGCCTAAAACACGTGCAGACTGTATCGTATTTCATCGAGTTTTAGAAGAAGACTTTGACAAAAACAGACTCATCGGAGGTAGATTTGGAATCACTGAACCAACAGGATCATCAGATATTGTGGATGACATAGATATACTGATTGTGCCTGGACTTGCTTTTGATAACAATGGATATCGCCTCGGTTATGGAAAAGGATATTATGATAGATTCATTCAGAAAAACAGATACTGTTTCACAATTGGTCTTGCGTTTCAATTTCAATTATTCGATAACGATCTCCCACATTCGAGTCATGATGAGAAAGTCAGTGCTGTTGCTACAGAAAAAAAGATGCTGGTTTTCCAGAGCTTGAATACTTCGTAGCAATATCTGTTCTGTAATAATGTTCATTCTCTCCCCATGATATCCTATGTACAACAGAGTATGCGGCTTTTACCGCCATTCTAATAGTATCTCCTAATGCTGTCACTCCTAGAACCCTTCCTCCGTCAGTTTTAACCCTATTTCTCGAGCACCGTCTAGTTCCTGAGTGAAAAACCATTACCTCTGGTCCAAAGTCATATTCAAGTCCCTTAATAAAATGTCCTTGTGAATATTTAAGTGGATAACCTCGTGATGCCATGACTACGCATACAGCAAATTTATTTTTCCATTCTATAGGCAGCATTGAATCTAATTCTTCATTAATTGCTGATTCTAGGTATCTAAAAAGATCTGATTTCATTCTCATCATAATTGGCTGACACTCTGGATCACCCATTCTTACATTGAATTCCAAAAGATATGGTTGCTTAGTTAATTCTTCAATCATTATACCTGCGTATAGAAAACCTTTGAATGGAGTTACATGGTGTATCATTCCTTTGACAGCCGGTTCCATAATTTGTTTTATTATTGTATTGTAAAGGTTTTCATCTACAATAGGTGTTGGTGAGTAACTCCCCATGCCTCCAGTATTTGGGCCATTATCATTGTCAAATACACGTTTGTGATCTTGGCTCGAAGCAAGAGGGATAATGGTTCTGCTGTCACATAGTACGATAAAGGAGCATTCCTCACCTGACAACCGTTCTTCAACTACAATCCTACTCCCAGCAATACCACACTCTCTCTTTACCATTAACCGGTCGATCGCATCGATGGCTTCATTGGAATTGTTACAGACAATGACGCCCTTGCCAGAAGCTAAACCATCAGCCTTAATTACAAGTCCTGTCTTTTGTTTAACAGCATAATTTTTGGCTTCTTCTGGATCGGAGAAGGCGCGAAAAACTGGGGTAGGTATGCCATTTTTATTCATAAATTGCTTTGCAAATTCTTTGCTTGATTCTAACAATGCAGCTTGCCTTGTCGGTCCAAAAATTCTGAGTCTTTCTTTGACAAAATAGTCAACTATGCCATTGGCCAGTGGAGTTTCAGGTCCAACAATAGTGAAGCATTCATTTTTTTTCGCAAATTCTGCCAGTTTATCTATTTCTGTTGGCTGGATATTGACATTTTGGAAGGTCCCACCATTGCCTGGAGCAAAGTAAATTTTTTGTACAATATCGCTTTGTCGAAGTTTCCATCCAAGAGCATGTTCTCTTCCTCCCGAGCCTATTATCAAAACATTATTATTTTTCACCACATCACTATCCTGTGACAATATTAAAAATATCGAAATAGAAAGGTTCTCTAGCTTTCTTCTAGTCCCCTTTTATGTGATATAACGAATTCACTTGTATGGAAACGGAGCATAGAATGCAATCACAGGCAAAAAGAGGATTGGCCTCAGCAAACGAAGAAACAAGGTTGAGAGTGGCGCGAAAGGGGGGTATTTCACCGCACCATATAAGAGGTCTTGCGGCTGCAAATCCCCAAACGAGATCGAGAGTCGCGAAAGCTGGAGGGGAGGCTAGAGCACAAGATAAAGAAGGGCTCAGAGACGCTGGAAGGAAAGGTGGTGAAACAGTGAAAGCAGAATATGGTGTTGAATTTTATCAATCAATAGGAGAAAAAGGTGGTGAAACAGTGAAAGAGAAGTATGGTTCCGATTTTTATCGTGAAATCGGAGAAAAAGGTGGAGGTATAGTCAAGGAAAAATATGGAATTAGGTTCTACAGTGAAATAGGAAAGCTAGGTGGTGAAACAGTAAAGCATGAACGAGGCCCAGAATTCTACAGTGTAATAGGTAGGAAAGGAGGCGAAACGAAAACAGAAGATGGGTCTACATGAGATGTTTCAGCAGTCAAGTAATTTTCTTGCATTATCAATCAATAATGCTTTAACAAACCCATTGTATTCAGAGTCATCAAATGTTATAGATACGAATTCATTCTTCTCCTTTGCTTGTTGAACAGTTTTCAAATGATAGCATGTTTCAAGATTTGAAAGTGTTTTGTAATAATAATTTTTGCAGGAACAAAATTCTAAGTCAGGGTCGGTCCAATGTTCATTATCTTTTCCTACAACAGTCCAAAGCTTCCTTCCACTTGGTTGAAAAACATGGAGTTTCACGGCACGAGAGCTTATTGTTCTTTCTCTACGCTTCATAGATAGTTTTCATTTTTGTATTACAATAATATCTTTATACTTACTTAGATTGTTACAATATATGAAGATATATTTGATTGTAATGCGGATAGACTAGCTGTGGTTAATGTTTGTCCCTCGTATCCTCATCCTGCCCTTCTTCTAGATGGGGTGTGGAATGGAAAACGACATAAATATATTGCAATATCAGATTTGCATATTGGTTTTGAGTCTGCAATCTGCAATAAAGGAATTACAATAGATTCAAACTTATTACTTGAAGAAATGCTCAATGAAATATTTGATCTTGTAAAGAAATATCATGTTGATGGCGTGGCATTACTCGGGGATTTAAAAAATTCAATTGGATGTATAACTAAGAATGAGTGGGAAAGGATCCCAAAATTCCTCAAATTACTTTCTGATTCTTTGGACGTCTACCTGGTTCCGGGTAATCATGATGGAAACATTCGTTTTTTGATTCCTCAGAATGTCCATGTGGTAAGTAATAAAGGAATGTTTCTAAATAACGATACATTGCTGGTTCATGGTCACACTATGCCTTTGAAGCTTAGGCCAACAACAAAAAGGATTGTGATGGGTCACATACATCCAATTTTTCAAAAATCAGGCAGTATTATTGGAGGGCAAAGAGTATGGCTATATCTTAAAGTAAAAAGGGAAGCGATCTTCCTTTCGGCTAAGGGAATGTTGGATATTATAGTTGTCCCCACTTTTAACAAGTATCTATTTGCTGAAAGACATTCTATAAAATTTGTTTCTCCTTTACTCAATAAAGCTATAAAGGATAATGCCATTGAAAGGGCTATGGTTGTAACACTAAATGGCTCAATTATTGAAGATACAACGGCGGTATTGGGTAGTGTTATATGAAAACTCAAACTTACATGTGACAAAGTTCTTATTCTTAAAACTCAATATAACTTCTAAGCGGGTTTAATGTCGGAATATTAGTCTTTAACCACTCAACTGTTTTAACAAAAGAAGAGGCTGCTTCCATCGTTGTTAGGACTGGAATACCCATTTCTACAGCCTTTCTTCTAATCAAGTATTCATCGTACAACATTCCGACATATTTTTCAATTGTAGAAGTAGAAGGAATATTTATAATAAAATCAATCTTGTGTTCGAAAAGCAAATCTGCTATATTGGGTTTGCGAATAGGTTCGCTAATTTTATAGACTTGCATGATATTACCGAAGTTGTTTTTTACCATGAATTCCGCCGTATGTTCGGTTGCCATGATGTTGTATCCCATTGAAGATATTAGTGAAATTAATGGTAATAATCTCTCTTTGTTTTTTTGCCCTCCAATAGTAACTAAGGCAGAGCCCGATAAAGGAAGTGAATATCCTGCAGCTATATAAGCTTTAGACAAAGCATCATAAAAGCTATCACCGAAGCAAGCAACCTCACCAGTTGACTGCATTTCTACGCTAAGGACAATATCAGCTCCTTCGAGTTGCATAAAGGAAAATTGAGGGACTTTGATGCCAAATCCTGTCCTCCTCAGCCATAAATCCTTTGAAATCTTTGGAAGTGGTCTATCTGTCATAGTTCTTGCAGCAAGTTTAATCAGATTTAGTCCTAAAAACTTTGAAACAAACGGCATTGACCTAGATGCTCTGACGTTGGCCTCAATCACTGATACTTCGTCATCCTTAACAAGGTACTGTATATTAAAAGGTCCCTTTATTTTAAGCGCTTTTCCAATTTTAATCGAGTAGTCTATTATGGTTTCGATGGTTCTTCTATCAAGCCTCCATGGAGGAATACACATGATGGCATCACCAGAATGAATACCTGCGTTATCAATATGTTCAATAAGCGAACCTATTGTAACTTCTTTTGCTGATGCTACAGCGTCAACTTCGACTTCCGCTGCTTCTTGCAAGAACTTGCTTATAACTACAGGATGATCTGGACTAACATTTGTTGCTTCTGTCAAGAAACGTTCCAATTGTTGTTCGCCCCAAACGACCTTCATGGCTGCGCCACTTAGAACGTACGATGGTCTAACCAGAACAGGATATTTCACCGTATCCGCGAATTCTGTAGCTTCTGAAATGTCGGTAAATTTTTTCCAGGCAGGTTGCTTAATTCCTAATGAATCTAATAGTTGCCCAAACTTTGCTCTGTCTTCTGCTCTGTCGACATCGTCGCTACTCGTTCCTATGATGTTCACGCCAGCTCTGGCAAGTTTTGGGGCTAGGTTGTTTGCAGTCTGTCCACCCACACAGGTCACGATCCCTATAGGATTTTCCTTTTCATAAATATCCATGACTCTTTCGAATGTTAATTCTTCAAAATACAACCTGTCAGGAACATCATAATCAGTGGAAACAGTTTCAGGGTTGCAGTTTATTATGGAAACCTCTTTAATTCCATTTTCTTTCAATCCCCATACCATATTGACTGTCCCCCAATCGAATTCCACGCTGCTGCCA
>JAFAQB010000124.1 GCA_019246625.1 Nitrososphaeraceae archaeon | reverse complement strand
ATCACCAAAGGATAAAACTGGTTTTCTTACCAACTAAATCTCCTGAACTCAATCTTATAGAAATAAGATGGATGTGGCTGCAGAGAAGTGCCATTAATAATAACACCTTCAAAAATGAACAGGAAATTGGAAAAATGGTGAGTGACTGGACAAAACATTACAATCAAACACATGTCAAAACAATCACAGATAATTTACAGAATGAACTTAACTATGCATTTACATAACTGTTAACTTAACAGGGCCGAAAGGGTTTATCAAGGATAGCTTGGCCTCTTCCATAATAGGAAAAAGTAAGAAACCTACCCAGTGCTATTCAGCGTTATTGCTTTTGCAAATGTATCTCCATTATCATTACTTGCTCTGAACACTGGCATAACAGTTCCGCTCTTGTTTGTCCACCATGTAACATAGACGTTACTTCCTGATGCGGAAATTTGCGTATTCAGATCAACTGTGTGTCCTTTGTTAGGCTCGCTTATCATCATTGTCTTTAAAGTCTTGCCTCCATCTGTGCTTTTTGCGAAGAATACATTGAAGTGTCCTGTTTCGTTGTTTTCCCAAGCCATATACACGTTGTTTCCTGACGTAGCTATTGGAACGTCCAGAGGGTGAGGGACAAATTGCTTGCCTACGTGAACGTCTGCATTGACTGATTGCGCATGCGTTCCCAAGAGCACTGCAAAAACAAGTAGTGCTATTGGGACAACCCATAGTTTCCTCACACATTTGTGATTTGACATATTTCTGGATAAGGCAGCATCTATTTAAGAAAATCTTTCGTATTTGATGACTCCAGAGCCCACATTAGACTTTCTATAAGAGATCTTATTATAAAGAGCAACAGTAAAAAAGATATTAGCTCAATTTTGGTCTGATTCTAATGTAACGCTCTTAGTAAAGACAATGATATAGACACTCGATATCATAGCCTAACAGTCAACGAAGAAAGGGAGAGTTGGAAGAAGAGGAGGCTGTAAACAATCTTAGATAATGTCTTGAGCGAACTTTATTACCCAAAGGAAAATCATAGACATCGACAATGCAGTAAAATGGCCGCAGACTACTCTAACCACAGGAATCAATTTCTTGTTGTTGTTGTTGGTTATGATTCTATGTTACCAATAGAACGAAAAATACCCAAAGTGACTGAACTGGAACCTATACATGCAACAGCAGAACAGCAAAAAGAAATGGAAAAACTATTGAAAAAAATAACGAGGAATAAAGAATATTGCTCTAAGTATTCAAACGTGGGCCTGATGTCTATGTTCTATTCTTGGAGACTAAGTTAGAAGGATTCCCATAGGTCCATGTTATTCTCTAGCTAGGATTTGTTCTAAACCCCGGTTGAATCACACTGGTATTATCGGTTGTTCCATATTTGATATTTGTATATTATAGTGACTTGCAGCAGCTGAGATAGCTGGACAGAAGGATAGATCGACACAAATAACAAATTTTATATCTTTTACTTGTAACATTGACATGCATGAGCATTGTTAGACCGTAGGAGTAGTGATTTGTGATATAATAAGACTTACAAGAAAGAGCCTTTTCGTTGGACTAGTTTTAGCCATTATTATTTCAGACTCGTTCATTTATTTTGCTCAGATACAAACGAAAGCTTTCTATTCAAGTTGGATAATAAGCATTAACGCGTCTACTGCTGCAGGATTAGCTATATTTGTAGTATATAGGCATATGCAACAACGCAGACATAATCCACAAGATCATCATCATAGCAAAAGTCATGTGGCTCTTGCAATAGGGCTGTCATTATGGCTTTGTGCAGACCTTATTTGGGCAACATATGAAATCGTACTAGAAATAGTCCCACCTGTTCCATCAGCTGCAGATTTCGCTTGGTTATCTGCTTATGGATTTCTTGCGTATTATTTGTATTCAACATATATTGAATTCCATAACAGGTTCAATTTTAACAAGAAAGTCCTGGTTGCGTCTATAATTGGTTGTGGAATATTTCTTACGTATATAATTGCTCTTACCACAAATCTATCTGTTTTATCTTCTCCAAGGGGCATTGCTATGTTTGCTGTCATAGTTGCTTACCCAATTATGGATGCGGTTTTAATGGTTCCTGCAATAGTAATTTTGGTGAATTTTAGAAAGGAGCCATTATGGTTCACACCTTGGATATGTGAATCCTTAGGTCTATTTTTAATTGCTATATCTGATAGTTGGTTTGCAGTAGTTGTTCTCACGTCAATAGTAGAGCAGTTTTGGTTATCCGCCATATTTTTTGCAGCCCATTATTTGGTCATAGCTGCAGGATTATTATGGTATGTGAAATTTCTGCTAACACATAGTCAGCCAAGTGATAAGCATCGTACATCAGAACAAATAGAGACATCAATAATTTCCCCAAGAGGTGGATATACGGACAAGCATAATACACAAGAAAAAAACCATAAAAGAATTAGTTACATAGCACTTACCGCCATAGCCGCTATAGTAGCTATTGCTGTATCGATTGGAGTTTATTTCTCTTTATATTCATCCCCATCGTTATCCTCATTTTTCCTGTTCTCTGGTCCAAGTTCTGAGGTAATACTACCAGCTCCAGCCACTGCTTTTAAGCAGCAAACAGTGACAATAGGTGCTCTGATCCCTATGACAGGTATATCATCTTCTTTAGGTGAATCAGAAGGGGCAGGTCTAAAGATTGCAACTAAAGATATCAACGAATATCTTTCCAAGACTCATTCAAGCATTGGTATTAAGCTGGTTATAGAAGACTCACAATCAAATCCATCAGTTAGCTTAGAAAGGCTTAAACACTTAGCAACAGAAGGTGTAAAGATAGTCATTGGCCCTGCAACAAGCGCAGCAGTCCAAGGAGTAAAAAACTATGCTGATAAAAATGGAATAGTCTTAATTAGTCCATCGAGTACTGCTCCATCTTTAGCGATAGCCGGAGATAACCTTTTTAGATTTGTCCCAGATGACAGGCACCAAGCACAAGCAATATCAAAGATGATGTGGAATGACGGAATAAGGGTAGTAGTACCATTTTGGAGGACGGATGTTTATGGAAATGACTTGGTTAAAGCAACAAAGCAGAGTATCCAAGGGCTAGGCGGTAGAGTTGATGATGGAGTTGGATATATACCAAATACTGGTGATTTTGCAGCTAGCCTTAATAGAATAAATTTTATTGTTTGGGACCAAGATCTGAAAGCTTTGGACTCAAAGGTAAACCAAGCTATATCTCAATATGGCAAAGATAGGGTTGGAGTATATTTTGTAGGACTTGATGAAGTCGCACCGATTTTCATTCAAGCGCAGAACCATCCTACTCTTTCAAAAGTAAAATGGTATGGCAGCGATGGTTCCACGCTAAACAACAAGCTTATAAAGAATACTGACGCTGCAGCATTTGCGGTAAAAACAGGTTTTCCAACTCCAATTTACGCGGTTGAAAATGATAATGACGAAAGGTTCAAACATGTCGAAGCCCAGATCTACGAACAGATAGGAAGAATGCCCCGATCCTATGCAAGCGTTGCCTATGATATATTATGGGTAGCAGCCCTAGCTGAAAATAATACCAAAGCAACACCAGATATTAATTACTTGAAAAACACAATAGCGAAGATAGCTGATTCCTATAATGGAATCACGGGCAAGACAACTCTAAATCAGTTTGGAGATAGGAAGTATGGAGATTACGACTTCTGGGCTATAAGAAATAGTGAAAGTACTCATGATTCGTTTATTTGGAAGCGTATCGGCAAATATATGTCTAATATCAGCTGAACAAGGGTTTATCTATAGAATCCATTTAAAGGGAACCATTTGATATCACCTGCTACCACGTAACAAATAGCACGCTCAATGATAAGAACAACAACCTAGGAGAGGGTACGACATGTAAAAAGTTTGTATGCTGCTGCGCTTGGAATCGAGATTCTTTGTATTGCTGCAGCTGAAATCGGTGAAAATACGGGTTTCTATCTTCTTGGGTTCAATCATATAGGCGTTCCATTTGCTTATGCAATGGGCTATTGTCTTGCTACTTTCACCGCCTTTGTGACAATCCTTGGCCGATACAGATATTCCTCTGGCGATAGGATTGACAGCTGTTGTTCTGTATTAGAGCAGGATGCTAACAAAGAAAGACTTCCTTTCTAATGTTGTAACAACATTCAAAAACTTTGGCTTGGGCTTGAGGAAAAATGAAGGAACTGCCAAAGCAGCCAAATCTAAAAAAGATATTGAAGACTAGTATAGTAATACTAGTTATTGCTGAAACAGCGTGTGTAATTACTGCTGAAACAATAGACTTGATATTTTATGGACAAGCATTCTATTTGTCAATTCCATTGGCTTTACTTGCTGGAGCATTTGCAGTAGTAGCACCTGAAGCC
Source organism: Nitrososphaeraceae archaeon (assembly GCA_019246625.1). GTDB lineage: Archaea > Thermoproteota > Nitrososphaeria > Nitrososphaerales > Nitrososphaeraceae > Nitrososphaera_A. The sequence goes on along the minus strand of JAFAQB010000124.1, from coordinate 1,263 downwards.
TACAAAAAAACAAAAGCAGGAAAAAAAGAAATGATCTGAGATCTTGGCATAGGTGAACAATGATAACAGGATAGTTAAGAGCAGCGTCCTGGCAGCCATCATTACGTTGTGGAGTGAAACGTCTGGTCTACACTTTTATGTTGTTTTCTTCTTCTTTCATTTTCTCAATCATCCTTTTACGTAAAGCAAACGCAATAATCATAGTCCCTATAAATGTGGCCGACCAGTAAAGCCACAAGTCATTTACACTTCCAGATACTAAAGCAGGTGCTAATGAACGAGCAGGATTCATAGAAGCGCCAGAAATAAAGGACAAGAAGAATATATTTAAACCAACTATTCCGCCTATGGCTATTCCGCTAAATCCTCTCAAACCTTTCGTATAGACTACTATCAGAATTACAAGCATCAACAAGGCTGAAGCCAAGACCTCAACTCCAAATACTATTGGAATTGGATATGAATGGTTGAAACCATTAGCTCCTAAATGAGCTTCGTTACCTATAACATATTTGACAAAAAGGCTTGCCAGTAAAGCTCCAACTATTTCGGCAGCAAAATAATGCCATATTTGATTGCGTCTAATATGTCCTGTAATGATATAGCCTACCGTAACAGCAGGATTAAAATGTGCCATAGATACCTTTCCAAAAAGATATACACATATAGCAACGGCCGCGGATGGCGCAAACGCAATAAACGGAACTCCCAATACACCATTCACTTTAGCGTTTATAACTACTGATGCAGTAGCAAATACAACTACAATAAATGTGCCAATAACTTCCGTTACAAATTTCCTTTGATCAGAGCTTAGGCTGTCGAGTATTTTTAACAAGATCTTCTGCAAGTTGCCTTACACTTTGTTCTATATCGTCTTTGATTTCTCTTACCTTTTCTATTGATTTTCCTTTGGGGTCTTCTATTCTCCATTCTACTAAGTTATGAATGAATAATGCAGGACATGCTTCTCTGTCCATGCATCCCATACTTACTCTTATAGCAGCAATTCTTATCATGTCCTCTGTGAGTATCTTGGGCTTTTTTTTATTGATGTCAATGCCAATTTCATTCATTGCCTATACTACTACAATCTTTAACAGCTTTCACTAATATGCTAGTGATCCTCGTTCTTTCATTATCCGCTTGATCGTCAATGTATGGTTTTTCTTCTAAGACCTCTACATTTTTTAATCCTGCTTTTCTTATACTGTCAAGATAGTTTTTCTTTGTTAATGCACCATCAATACAGCTACACCATTT
>JAFAQB010000153.1 GCA_019246625.1 Nitrososphaeraceae archaeon | reverse complement strand
CACCATCTATCTATTAAAACAGACCATGCGAAGCATAAACCATCAATGCAACCGTAACTGTAAGTGATATGAAGAGTAGCCATGGTACAAACCGTTTTGGTATCTTCCTTTTTTGGCTGTTCTTGCTATTGTTATTGATTATGATATTTTTACTATCTTTCCTTGACGAAGCGGATTTTGATGGCATTAAGAATGATGAATTCGCCACTGCTACAGTAGCAGTTGTTGTTTTGCCTCTTCTTCTGTTTTGCATTAAGATATGTATATACACAAAAATGCTAATCATTGCTCCAATTAGTATAGTATATCCCCAGCTAGTGCTAAATAGTCTTTCTATAGTGAACTTTGGATTCACTATAGTAAGTACAATTCCTGATGCCAAAGCAATAGATGCAGTTACTTTCATAAATCTCTGAACTCTTGGAAACAAGGTAGAATATCGCCCATCTTTATTGGCAGGAAATAATATAATAAACATGAAGAACATTATACCCCACCACATAATGGAAGAAAAAAAGTGAATGTATCGTGTAACAAGGCTTCCTATTTCTTCTGGAATTATTATCATTATTATTAATGACAAAATCGAGCCTCAATAATGCTTTTAAAAAATTTCTTCTTATGAAGAATGTAATGGATTGTCGCCCTCTGATTGGTATTGCCATGGACTTTTAATTGTTCATTTGCTTCTTTTAATTGTGAGTACAGTTCTGTTTGTCTCCATAAATTCTCAAATATAGCAAACTCCAGCTTTACTATTAGAGTGGGTTGATAATCCTATAGCTTCATTAAAAGTTGTCTTTGAATCAGTATGTAAATACTAAACAGCCTTCTCTTTGGCAACTACTTTTTTAATTTCATCAACAATCTTAGTTATACCTTTTGGCAGCTCTTTGGATGCATTAGTCCATGTTGTTGCATGTGTCTTGCCAGCCATTGTAACTGCCAAATTATATTAGACAAGACTTGGATCTTCTTTTTCGAAAGGATAATCAGTAAATTGGTTGGCATTTTGCAAGAGCTGACAAGTTATCTATAGAAGAAATAGCCAGAAGAAAAGCAGCCTTTAGGCTCTCTAAAACAATACGGGATGAGATCGCAAATACCGATTGATGGAAAGTATATGCGTCTTTTCGAGATGCTAACGAGAGACATACCGGCGGATGGGCAATTACAGGATTGAAAATAGACAGCATCGATTTGGTTAATCAAGAGGTAGTTTTAGTCGGTAAGCAGGGGTCATTTGGAAACTTTGTAGACTTTAGTGTTGGCGATTTTGTTACTATTTCTGATGGAAATCCAAACTTGGGTAGTAATCTAACTGCTGTTGTAGCAGACATAGACCTTAAAGGGCCTTCTATAACTATTCGATCGATAAGAAACGATCTTTATTTTTTGACGTACGATAACAGGCAGAATTCAATTTTAACTATGGACAGATTTGATTTTGACAAAGGACTTACTACAATAAGATACCTTGATGGTTTCTTTAGACAATCGCCACATGCAGGTATTATTCTAGAGAGAGCCGGTAGAATAATACATAATGGGAATATGGATAGTAGTGGCAACGGAATTGTTGCATCTACTTTTTTTGCTTCTGCAGCAGCTAGGTGGCAATAATTTTTGGAAAACTGTCCTTTTGACTCTGAAACTTTTAACCTTATTCCAGAGAATCAAGAACAATACTCAGCTAGAGTCAGAATTAAAGGAGAGGCTACTATTCCTGTAACAGGGCCACCAGGTACAGGGAAATCCACTTTTATTTCTAGATGCTGTTTTGATTTGTTAAAAGAATACTCTCCAGTTTTGGTTGTAACACCTACAAATGCTATGGTAGATTATCTTTGGCGTGTACATATAGCAATTCCTGCAAAAAGTCAAATAGCAATTTTTAATCGTTCTCATTATGAGGATGTGATTGAAGCTCAGGTTCATAATTTGATTCTAGACGGTAATACAATGATGTTTTTACTTATCTAACTCTTTTACCTACTTGTAATACATAGCTTCAATTGTCTTTCCATTTGTGAATTATTTGCATAAAGTGTTTGTCGCCCTTGATTTTACAGTTTTTACATGCCCATATGTCAGTATGTACCTAGTGACATATTGCGGCGTCGTTTGTAGATGTGGCTGTTGCAGTAATAGTAGCAGCGTTAGTTGTTAATGTGGATATTGTTGCCGTTGTTGGTTTACCGTAGCAACTTTGATTATTTCCATATTCATTATTCGATGTGCTGCTTCCAAACTTTTCCAAACCAATTGGTTTTTCCTCCTGCTGGGGGTGATAGTAGAGAGTCTATTTACTCTCCAATTTCAATGTCTTGATTGACATGAACGTCCTGATAATGTCTGTCAGCAGCATCTTTAGTAGGAAACTCTTTAGCACAAATAGAACATCTAAATGATCCGTCTACGTATTCTGACATGCTTCTTACATGTATTATATGATAAGACTAATATAATAATACAAATCTGCAGTTTAAA
>JAFAQB010000066.1 GCA_019246625.1 Nitrososphaeraceae archaeon | reverse complement strand
CTGTAACTTGTTGTATGAGGTATATAGACAAGTAATAGGTAATAAGTAAGGATTACTTGTATCTATCTTCTAGATGATTTCCATACTTCTGAATTAGTTTGTGTACTTTGGGATTAATGACAAAACTGCAATATGGAGCATCCTGATGCTTTTCATAGTAATCTTTGTGGTAGTCCTCTGCAACATAAAAATTCTTAAAAGGAGTAATTTCGGTCACAATAGGATTTTTGTAAACACCCGCTTTTTCAAGATCTCTTTTTGATTTCTCAGCAAGCTCTTTTTGATTTTGATCATGATAAAAGATTGCAGATCTATACTGTGTGCCAACATCATTACCTTGTCTATTAAGGGTAGTTGGATCATGCGTGTGCCAGAAAATATCAAGGATTTTTTCATAAGGTGTTATTCTTGGATCAAATTCTATTTGAATTGACTCTGCATGTCCTGTTTTTCCTGTACATACTTGCTCATAAGAAGGATTTTCCACTAATCCTCCTGAATATCCCGGTAGAACAGATTTGACACCTTTGAGTCTTTTGAAGATTGCTTCAGTACACCAAAAACATCCATTGGCAAGCGTTGCTGTTTGCATAGTTTTATTGTTATTATTATTGTTATTCATATGTTATTGTTTTAGGTAGCTCCTTTTCCTTGGATATAAAACGTATAGATAGTGAATTGACACATTCTCTAGTATCTTTATCTGTCACTCTATGACCATCCAACAAACCAATTCCTTTGCTTATTATTATTTTGATATACAGTGCCTCTAATACAATATTCTGATGATGAAAAAGCATCATTTGAGCCTTCAAAAGCAAAAATAATAACTATTCAGTATCAACAACTTGACAGTAGGACAGACAATCCTATTAATGATTTGGCCATATTAAAAGAGTGGGAGTCAACTTCATCTGAAAGAAATATTGTACGAGTTTAAGCAAGTTTTTATAGATAATGGTATATGGGGATTCATTCCGGTAGGAAACAACCTTCTTTTTGAATGTCGGTTTATGAAATACAAACTAAAACAATATTGTAACATCGATAGATTATATTTAGGATATAGACCCATGATCGATTTGAATATAAAGTAGCGATATCATCATAATATGCTAATACATTTTTCATTTCTAATTTTTTCTCTGCTATTGTTCTTTTAGCGTATCGTCTTCACATTCTAGCTGTTGAACATAATTAGGCAATATCTCAACCCACCTTTAGCTGCTTTATTATAGGTTGTCTAGATTTACGAAAAACTCTGAATCCACATATGCATTTTATCTCTGGCAATTGGGTGAGCATTCTTCAACTGTTACAGTTGTTCCAGATCTCACACATTCGTAAATTACACTTCCAATTGTTTCTGAGCTAGCCATATAATGTAAATGTTACCTCATCAGATTTTGCTTCATCATTTTATAGAACTCTTCATCGGACATGTTTCTTTTACCATCCAACCACGTTTCTACATCCTTTCCAGCTAAATACCTAAGATTCGAATTTTCATTTGTAACAGCGCTAAGCACAACTTTTGCTACAAGGTCTGCGGAAGATGATGTATTTTTCAACATGTCTTCAAAGCCTGTAGCCATTTTTTGCATTATCTGTGAATATGGAGAATTCGGATCCTGAGACTTCTTTGCAACAACCACACTATTGAAGATGTTTGTCCTAATAACTCCTGGTTCTACTACTACGACTTTTATACCAAATGGCTCAAGTTCATACGACATGGACTCGCTTAGTCCTTCAACTGCAAACTTTGTGCTAACATAGGCAGACCCACTAGGATAACCAAATCTTCCAGCTGCTGAGCTGATATTTACAACTATACCGGATCTCTGTTGTCTCATAGTTGGGAGAACTGCCTGAGTTGTTCTTATCAGTCCAAACACGTTGGTTTCATACTGTGCTTTTATCTCATCCATTGTAAGATCCTCAAATGCTCCGCTAAGTACATAACCAGCATTATTTACTAGGACATCTATTCTCCCTGTTTCAGATAATATTGCTTGTACTGCATTCTTGACTGATGCATCATTTGTAACATCAAGCTGTTTAACATGAATAGGCAACTTTTCTTTAGTTGCAATTAAATTTATATTCTCACTTTTGTTAAGATTTCTCATTGTGGCATATGTAAGAAAACCATTTCTTGCCAGCATTAGAGATGTTTCATACCCTATTCCAGTTGACGTACCTGTAACAACAGCAACCTTTTCTGCTTTCATATCTATACTAACTATAAAAAGACAAGTATTTAAAATGGTAAGTGACTAGATCGTAAGTGGCAAATCGTTGAGCAAATTAGTGATATATACGATAGATAGTGAAAAAAGATGTAGAAAAAGAATTAATCCACCTTGTGAAGATGGAGAAGGAAAATCCTTGAAGGCACGATAACAAATCTTCCAACGAATAATTTACATAAGCTTACAAACTCTAGTGAATGAAAATCGCTGATAGAGGTAGCAATAGAACTAAACCTAAGACAAAAAGAAGCAAGCAAACTCTTTAGTGAACTTTGGAATTTAAAGCGACAGTATAGATAATATGAAATCTATCCATTTGACAAAACTTTTGACTATAGATCGGCTCAAGACAATTAGCGACTCTGTGCTCCTAGTTGCCATAACAATTCTGGCTTACAATCTTTCTCCTCCATCACACATAATTGGTAAACTTAGTGGAGTTGAGTTACAATCTTTTTTGGATAATGTTTATGGGCTTATAAGGAGCTTCTCTGCAATCTCAGTTTTTTGGCTCCTTTATACCAAAATTCTTGACTACGTGAGAGAGGTAGACGATATAGTGATCTTAGTGTAGTTGATCTTCTTTATACTTGTACTACTTATATCAGTCTTCAGTCTCGCCCAGTTTCAGTATAGGAACCTGAATTCCAAAAATGTCAAAAAGTTAGACTGTAATAAAATATGTAGTAAAGTAAAATTAACTGATGTAAGGCTGTATATTGAGTCCATAAAAGGCACAGAGAAACAATGAATAGCGATATTATTCTTCTAAATGATGTAGAAGAGCAAAAGCAACAACAACAAATACCTGACTTTTCATCATATATCCTGATTTGTCTCGGTGATTTTCTATGTGCATCACCGAAAAAAGTCCATTAATTTTGTGCTCGGCTGATATATGCTACAACTTCTTGGCTATTTGTGATGCAGCAATATTAACTGGTTCCCATACTGGGGAAGCTGGCGGAACATAGCATGCATCGTAACTTGCCAGATCTGTTATATCCGCTTTAAGTAGCAGCGCTAGAGAAATTAAATCAATTCTCTCCTTTACCCCTTCACCACCAACAATTTGTGAGCCTAACACTCTTCGACTCTTTCTATCGGCTATGACCTTTATCCAGATTGGTTTATTGCCAGGATAGTATCTGGCTCTAGTTATATCTTCTATTACGTCTTCAATAGGATCAAAACCATTTCTTAATGCTTCTTCGCTACTTAATCCTGTTTTGCCAACAAACAGATCAAATACCTTGGTTATTGCACTTCCAGCTATCCCTCTAAACGTTGCATTTCCACCAGCTGCGTTTTCTCCTGCAATTCTACCTTGTTTATTAGCCGTTGTTCCCAAAGGAAGATACATATCTTTATTTGTAATGTAGTTCCTAGCAGTTGCACAATCACCTGCTGCAAATATGTCAGGTATGTTAGTTTTCATATACTCATCTACTTTGATTGCATTTCGTTGTCCTAATACTATTCCAGTGTCTCTAGCTATTTCAGAATTAGGTGTTACCCCAGTTCCAATAACAATGAGATCGCTGTCTATTTTACGTTCTGTATTTGTCTTTATACCATTAGCCTTTCCATCTCTTCCTTGGATTTCCTCTACACGTTCGCCAAGTATGATGTTAACACCGTTATTTTCTAATTCTCTTTGAACAATCTTGGCCATATCCTTATCAAGCATATTGGGAAGAACCTGGTCTGCCATTTCTACTAATGTTATATCCATGGAGCTATGACTACTGTCCGTTCTTACTCCATTTTCTCTTCCTCTTCCTACTGCTCTTTCTCTTAATCTTCCTCTCTTCTTAAATCCCTCTGCGATCTCAAGTCCAACAAGTCCTGCACCAATAATTGCACACGAATTAGCATAGTTCGATATTTTAGAATCATTAATTCTCATTCCGTCAGCATAATTTCTTATAAAAAATACACCTTCTTGATTAATGTCATTGATCTTAGGGACAATTGCTCTCGCCCCAGTTGCTACTATTAAGCAATCGTAATCAAATATTGTTTTATCTTGATTTTGCATATTTATTAAGAATACTTGTTTTTTGAATCGGTCTATTTTATATGCACGTGTATTAAGAACAACGCCTATACCATATTTGCTTTTGAATAATTCTGGTGGTCGGGCTATTAGTTCTTCAATATTATTTACTATATCTTCTACCAAATATGGAATACCACAAGCACTATATGAAGTGACACATTCCTCCTGAATTATCTTTACATCCGCATCAGGAGCAATTCTTTTAGCTTTAGATGCTGCACTAGCTCCAGCTGCTACACCGCCAATAACTAATATTCTTCTTCTATCATTGTTGCCTTTGTTTACCATTATTATATTGCAATGAATTCTATATTCAAGTAATAGATATACTTGTCATTATCTTTGTTAAAGAATAATTTTAGTCTGTCATTGAAGGAGTAGGAGTAATAATGTATGCACTAGACCAAATTAGAGATTACAGATAAGACTATACTGGCTAACATAATTTCATACAATTATCTGATAATTTTGTTCATCACAGGTTTAGCTTCGCAATTTAGCTCTATATCTATTGGTTACGTCAGCTAAACTATTGGATGATACCTATAGAACTGAAAAGAATGCTGCTGATGTAAGGGAAAGACTTTTGCTTGTAAGACGTGTGAGAGTGGATAATGAAGAAGCGGCTAGTACAGCTGAGAAAGAATTCCATAGGTCTAGATGGTGGGCATATAAATGGCTCAGGAGATTTGATAAATTAGGTCTAGATGGATTGAAAGACCGACCTAGGAGTGGTAGACCAGCAGAAATAGCAAAAGAAATATTTGCTGAAATAAGAAGAGACCTATCTCAAAACCCGTCAGGATAGACGGCTAAGGAAATTATGAATATAATTTACGAAAGAACAGCTGTAAGAAGATACCATGAAGTTCATGTCTACAGGCTATTACACAAATGGGATTTTAGTCCTAAAGTTCCAAGAAAGAAGTTTATCAACACTGCTTCAAAGGAAGAGAAAGAAGAACAGTTCAAAAAAAGATGGAGAAAGTAATCTCAAACATCTCTGAAGACGGATTCACAGTCGTGGTGGTCGAAGACGAATCCATATTCGTACATGATGCAGTGGTTAGAAAGAGGACGTGGGCACCGAAAGAAATGCATCCAATTGTAGTAAGAACTGGTTCACATCAGAAAACCTGTGTATTTGGAGCACTATGTATAGACGGAAGGCAGTTATTCAGACAGTACGGTACCTTTGACCGCTACACATTCCTAGATTATTTGAAGAAACTACAAAACAAGTTTCATAAGGCAATAATATTGTTTATGGATAGAGCAGCTCAACACTACCGGTCAAAGAAGGTTAGAGCATACATAGA
>JAFAQB010000459.1 GCA_019246625.1 Nitrososphaeraceae archaeon | reverse complement strand
CCGCGTCTAATTTCTGATCATCTAAATCCATTGCGATTATCCTGGCCCCAGTAACCGCTTTGGCAAGCTGTATGGCCATAAACCCAATCCTCCAGTACCAACAATAACTACATTCTCGTCTGGCTTTAGATTCGCATTTTTTACTGCACCGTATGATGTAAGTCCGGCACACGATAAAGGTGCACTTGTGTCCATATCCATATCGTCTCCTATCTTGACTAGATACTTGTAACTTGGTACCAATACATATTGTGCATAACCTCCATCTGTATAGATACCTAAGGATCGAGGCTTGTCACAAAGATTTTCTTCGCCAATCCTACATGCAGGGCACAATCCCTCTCCTATCCAGGGATATACCAGAACTTTTTCATTCTTACTAAATCCTTCGGCTTGCTCTCCTAGACCGTCTACGATGCCTGCAATCTCGTGTCCTGGAGTAAGAGGATATTTCACACCCCTATCTGTGGTTTTTAGTGGTTGCCCGCCTATACCTTCATAATAACCTTCCCATACGTGAACATCGCTATGACATACACCTGATGATTCTATTTTAACAAGGACTTGAGAACCCTTCGGCTTTGGAGTTTCAAGTTGTTGTATTTCTAAAGATTGATTCAGTTCAACGATTCTTGCAGCTCTCATTTTGAACTGATTTCACCGTTGACTTTTGTATTAAGCACTCAAACTCTTTTTCATCGACATATATCTTGGTTTGAAGAATTCCAAATTCTTTCGTTTTGAGTTCCGTTCGCATATTACATGCATCAAGTATATACACATATTAAAACACGTAAGTATCATTATGTAAAGTCAATTCCTTGATGGTAACTTACGCATTTTTATAATACTCAAATACAAGAAACGATGATATGCAAAAAGTAGAGGACATTCGACAGCAATTAAGTCTTCTCAACATGCACATTCCTATTTTGAATCAGGACAGCCTAGCAGAAGAACGACACAGAGTAATCCTTAAGGAGCCTAGTAAATGAAAATTGCTATTTTAGGAGCAGGCAACGTCGGAGGAACTTTGGGAAAAGCTTTTGCCTCAGCCGGACATAAGGTTTTCTTTGGGGTACCTAATCCTGAAGATGAAAAAAACAAAAAATTAATTGATTTGATTGGTCCGAACAGTTCATCAGCTGGTAGCGTATCTGACGCCGTACAATTTGCCGAGCTAGTAGTTCTTGCTACACCATGGAATGCAGCGCGAACTGCCTTACAGTCAGCTGGGAATTTGTCAGACAAAGTTGTTGTCGATTGCACAAATCCACTAAAAGAGGATATGTCTGGACTTGTTATCGGACATACAAGCTCAGCTGCTGAACAAATAGCACAATGGGCGGTTGGAGCCAAAGTCTGTAAAGCATTTAATCAAACTGGATTTCAAAATATGGCAAATCCAAAGTTCAACTCAGGCAATGCTGTAATTTTTGTCTGTGGCGATGACTTCAGTTCCAAAAAGATCGTACTGCAGCTAGCTGAACAAATTGGATTTGAATCAATTGATGCTGGCCCATTATCTGTAGCACGGCTTTTAGAACCTTTGGCAATGTTATGGATTCATCTTGCATACAAAGCCAACATGGGAACAGATTTTGCATTTGGGATCTTGCGTCGCTGAATTTATGTGTACTCGAGCTGATATACAAAGCATCTCTATGGGTGTGAACAAGGTTTGAAGAAAGTGAGAATGAGCAATAATAAATGGACTATACAATTTTAGTCACTGGCTCTACAGGAAATGTAGGGAGTCAAGTTGTAAAACAATTATCCTCATTTAAGGGAAAAGTCCTTGCAGCTGTTCAATCAAAAAATAGGGCTGAAGAAGTAAAAAACACCGGAGCTGAATTGGTGGAAATGAACTTTAATAACACAGAAACAATTAGTGCTGCATTTAAAGGAATCCAAGCACTCTTCTTGCTTACACCTTTCGTTCCAAACATGATAGAGATTTCAGATAATTTAGTTGAACAAGCAAAAAAAGCAAATGTCAATCATATTGTTAAGCAATCAGCATTTGGTTCAGATACAGAGCAAGGAATTACAATGAACAGGTTACATCGTGAAGTTGAAAAAATTATAGAATCGTCTGGAATAAATTATACTTTCCTGCGTCCAATGTCATTTATGCAAAACTACCTGGGACTTGCTGATTCTATCAAGACTCAAGGATGGTTTTCTTTTCCACTTGGAGATAGTAAAACCAGTTTTGTAGACACACGTGATATTGCAGCTGTGGCAGTACAAGCACTCACTAAAAGCAGTGAACATAGGAGCAAAACATATAACCTTACTGGCCCTGAGGCCATCTCCAATTATGAAATAGCTGAAACCCTTTCTAATATTGCAGGTAGGAAAATAACTTACGTAGATGTTTCGGCCGATGATGCTCGAAAAAGAATGAAAAATTCAGGTATGCAAGAATGGAGTGTTGACTCATTAATGGAGTTATTTGGGTTTCAAAAAGGCAGCAATGCATCAGTCGTATCTCCAGATGTTGAACGGGTTACTGGCAGAAAACCAATCTCATTCGTGCAATTTGCTACGGATTACGCTGAATTGTTCAGACCTTCATAGATTTGATACTATAGATAATGCTTCAATAACATTACCGCCTCTGCTTACACCTATGCTCCTTATTACGTTCTTGAACAAAATGGTTTGAATATGTATGATTTTATTTTAGGCTGCATGTCTTTTAATTCATTCTATTGATAATTTGTATGTAGTTGTACCACAGCTCTCTAGAAATAGTCATTCCCTATAATCAAGCATTTGCAACATTTTAATCGCTAGTGGTACAGCATTGGCTTTCAGTGATTCAAAGGGATAAAATCGCTGTTGATAATGTCCTTAGCGCTGGAGCTGTGACAAATATTGTCAACGAATGCTTAGGTTTTTATACTTAGGTTTTTATGCAGCGACGCACTAAGGGAGAGGAGTGTTACTTTAAATAAGATTGGTATTACTCCTGCCCAAGGCGCTATTGGCTTTAGACCAGCGGTTGATTATTTTCTCATTGCGAAAGATCCTATCGATAATAGTTGGCGATCCTGTTACTTTGGTAAAGAGCAGATTCTTATCAAGTGATACAAAGGTATCGAAGAAACCTTGCATCTTTATTGATGAGATGGTTTGTAGGGAAGAAAGAAAGTTGGAGTTTAGGATGTATTACTAAGGTATAAGAATGAACATCCTTTCTAGACTCTCTTCATGAGATTACCACACTTATGGTACCCAATGTTTATTAGAAACTGACACTATATTTAACAAGGATTTTAGTAATGAAGAGAAGTGTTTTCTCTTTTCATTTTTCTGAAACAAGAATGTTTCTTATAATTCTTCTTGTGACTCGCACTCTGTTCTCGTCCTGTTAGAATTAAACCAGAATCAGATTTCAATAGCACAACAACAAAAACTACAAAGATGCAAAATAATCAGCATGTGAGTTCTTTATTATAGTAACAAGGACTATATACTTAAGGAGCCTATGAATTTATGTTACTGAGTATAATAATGAGAGAAAAACTCTCTTATTTACTTTTATCCAAATTGATCCAGATCTAAGACGCGAGATCTCAATTGTGTATGGTTCAATTTGGAAGTAATCTGGAAAAAAGTATTAATCAAGCGTTGAAGAAAAAGACCAACATGAAATACACAAAACGTTTAATCTTCGTAATATTATTTGGAGGAAACAAGATTCAATGATCCGAAATTATAGTGACATATTAGTAGCCATAATTACGGTAATAGGATTGGTATTGGCATCAGCAATGTACTTTCTAGATTCTAATACCGTGAAAGCTATAACGTCAAGCGAAGGCCAAACATCACCTACAACATCATTCGTACAAAATCGAAATACACAAAATCATTTTATGATTGATAAATCTCAATTTAAGAGAGCACCCGAGTTTACTGGCACTACTGGTTACATAAATACACCTTCTCCTATCAAACTATCAGACCTAAAAGGAAAGGTAGTACTTGTTCATTTTTGGACATACACTTGCGTTAATTGTATACACACTATCCCTCATCTAAATGATTGGTACCAAAAATACTCTAACAAAGGCCTAGTCATTATCGGTGTTCAGACACCTGAATTTAACGATGAGAAAAATATTGACAATGTAAAAGCAGCAGTACAGCACTTTCAAATAAAATATCCCATAATACTGGATAACAACTATGTGAATTGGAATACATATGGCAACAATTATTGGCCAAGGGACTATTTGGTTGATAATCAAGGATTAATACGCTATAATCATATTGGCGAAGGTGATTATGCTCAAACTGAGCAAATGATTCAATCATTGCTGGCTGAGGGGGTAACTACTTGAAGAGAGGAAATAAAATTATAGGCATTGGATGAGCAGAAAAGAAGGATAATGAGGAGCAGCAGCAAAGGATAAATGACAAAAATAGAACAAGAACAACTACACAAAATACGAATAGATTTTTCACTTAAAAGAGAGGTATTCTTTGTTGTTATAGGTGCCATCATAGGAGCCATAACGTTTGCCATTCCAGAGACTGTTTTTGAAGTTCAAATGGGTTTGCCATATTACCTATCTTGGATAGTATTTGGACATATTCTTGGAGTTTACTCATCTACATCAGCAGCAGTAGTCATTGCAGGAGGAATAACTCTTCACATACTAACTGCTATATCAATAGGAATTGTAATAGGAATATTTCTTTACAAGACTGGTATATTGAATATAAGCAAGCTTTCAAATGGTCTGATCTATGGTCTTTTAGCTGGCTTTGCTGTCTTTATTATCTTTTTCATACCCATACAACAGTTTATTTTAGCACCAGAAATGGTTCGTACAATGGTAGAGATGAATCCATCTATGATACAGTCTGAAGCCGATCGTCAAATTTCAAATAACCTTTTGACTATAATGGTTGGTTCTATTGTAACGCATCTTGTATTTGGAATCACCGTTGGCATGATCTCATCGCTTTTATCAACAAGATTTGGCAGCAGATACAGATGTGCTATACACGATATTTCATTTTCTAGAATTGATTCATATCAAAAGCATATAGAGCTTGTTCATGGAGTAAAGCCAATCCAACAGAAACGAATACTAATCTTGGGTGGTGGTTTTGGTGGAGTTGAAGTTTTAAGGAGGCTTCAGAAAGCCTTCCAAAACGACGTCCGCATTGATATCACATTGGTAAGCAAGGATAACTTTTTTCTTTTTACGCCTATGCTTCCAGAAGTATCATCTGGTATGATAGAGACCCGCCATATAGTAACACCTATTAGAATATTTTGTAAGAGAGCCAAGTTTTATGAGGCTAATGTAGAATCAATAGGTTTGAAAAATAATAGTGATAATAAAAATGATGATAATGACAGAGGAGAGGTTATTATAACCTATGCTATACGTAATCGCGTTAATTCTGCAACCGATTTACGCAGTCAATCATTGAAATACGATTACCTTGTCTTGTCACTAGGTGGTAAAACAAATTTCTTTGGAATGACTGAAGTAGAGAAAAACGCTTTTACTATAAAGAATTTAGGTGATGCAATTATTTTGAGAAACCATATCATAAGCATGCTTGAACGAGCTGACATAGAACATGATAACCCTGATCTAAGAAAAAGTTTTATGACATTTGTTGTAGTTGGTGGAGGATTTAGTGGTGTTGAGACGGTAGGAGAATTAAATCATTTTGTGAAGGATTCTATCAAGGATTTTTACCATAATGTAGACGAACATAAAGAAGATCTTAGAATCATACTTGTCAGCTCAGGAGGAAGAATACTACCCGAAGTAAGTGAAGATTTAGGCAAATTTGCATTGCAAAAATTAAGTGAAAGTGGAGTTGAAGTGATGTTAAATACACGACTAACTGCAGCATCAGCAGATAGTATAAAATTAAATGGTGATGATAATAATAACGTAGTGATACCGACTCATACGCTAATATGGGCTGGAGGCATAACAACCAATCCATTGATTGCAAACCTCCCATGTGATCATGACAAAGGCGGTAGAATAATTGTCAATAATTACCTTCAAGTTCAGAGATACCCGGATGTTTTTGCACTTGGTGATTGCGCATGCATAACAGACCGAAACACAGGAAAACCATATCCACCTACTGCACAGCATGCCATAAGAGAGGGAAAGGTAGTAGCAGAGAATCTAATTTCTACAATCAAACATAGCGGAAAAAGGAAGCAAGAAGAAAGAAGAGGAGGGAGGAGAAGAAAAAGAGGAGATGCAGAAACAATAACAGCAGAGAGCATCTCAGATAAGAACAAAAACAGCAACATGATATCATTTGACTACAAAACAAAGGGTGTGATGGCAGAAATTGGAAAGAGAACAGGTGTTGGTGAGTTGCTAGGATTTAAAGTACATGGCTTTATAGCATGGTGGATATGGCGCTCATATTATTTAGGAAACCTTCCAACTATCGAGAAGAAGCTTAGAGTAATGGTAGATTGGACATTAGATTTGTTATTTAAGCGTGATGTAACTAGACTCAAAACATTTGCTGAAGAAGAAAAGGAGGAGGATGAAGAGAGTAGCCTGAAGGCTACTACTAGTATTAACAGTACACAAGAATCCATGAGATGATTGACTAATACGCTCAAGAAATTAAAAATAGGTGATATTACATATTATATTGGGAGATGAGTTATTGAAGTCCCAAAACTATAGCAAGCTTTCTGATAGTTTTGGCAGAGTCGCCAGAAAATTGAGAATTTCTATTACAGATAGATGCAATATGCGTTGTATATACTGTATGCCTTACAATAATACAGAATGGTTTGAACAAGACAATATTTTAAGTTATAAAGAGATTCTTAAACTTGCTACCATCTTTTCCGGTCTTGGTGTCAAAAAGATAAGATTGACAGGAGGCGAGCCTACTGTAAGACCTAAAATGGAAGATCTGATCAGATCATTGTCAAAGATAAATGGAATTGAATCAGTCAGTATGACAACAAATGGACTATTGCTAAGCGAAGGTAAGGCCAAGCAGCTAAAAGAGGCAGGACTAGGGAGTGTAAATATTAGCCTCGATACATTTAAGGCTGATAGATTTAAGTCTATATGTGGTATAGATGGTTTGAACCAAGTTTTAGCGTCTATACAAGCAGCAGACGATGCAGGGCTCAAACTAAAAATTAACACGGTTGTTGTTAGAGGATGGAACGACGATGAAGTTGTAGATTTTGCAAGATTCGCTAGATCTACAGGATATACCGTGCGTTTCATCGAATTTATGCCATTAGATGGCTCAGGAATCTGGGAACCAAATCTTGTTTTTAGTAAAAGAGAGATGATTGAGAGAATAAAAAAGAACGTTAAGGAACTTGTGCCACTACAAAATGACAGCTCAGAGCCTGCAATGCTTTACTCCTTTATAGATGGCAAAGGTACAGTAGGATTTATTCCATCTATGACAGAACCATTCTGTCAATATTGTGACAGAATAAGAATTACTTCTGATGGAAGGTTTCTTACCTGCTTATTTGAGAATACAGGTGGTGGTTATGACTTGAAGAGTTTGTTGCGGAGTGGAAGGTCTGATGATTATATAAGAAGATACATTCTAGAATGCATAGTAAAGAAACCTGAAGGTGTAATAAGTATCATAGAGACCAAGACATTAAAGCCAACAATAAATCTTATGCATAGAATAGGTGGATAAAAAAAGTAGTAGTATTAGTATGATTAAAGAGGTCGAAAAGTAGGAGCCACTACTATATTATCCAGCTATAATCCTAAAATTGTTTGCATCTTCTAGAGAGAGATTATAAGTAAAGATAAAATAAAATTACCTGATAAAATCACAGCTCGTGGTTTCAAGCCCATGCTTCTTAGTCGAGCAACTATTTGAATGCTCATCCTTTACAACCTTGGATCATTAGCACCATCTATAACAAGCAGCCATCTGATTTTACGATTAATATCCATGGGAATGATCCTTCGCCTAGTTCCTTTCCGGGTAACTCATCTGGTTTTAGATATTTCTTATTATGTATCTTTATCTGTAAAATATTGGGAAGCTTGGATAGTTTGAAGCCTGATGGATCTATGCCAATGAATAACCTCCTGATATTGCCAAGTAATAGTACGAATGAAGAAATTATCTTTCCCAATATATATCACCACTTACTCTTGCAAGGTATATGTGAAAGCGTCCCAGATTCTATACCACATAGCATATGTTCTCTAACTAATTTTTGACTATCTTGTATTATGTTATAGACAGGAAAAGCTATTTGCTACGCCACAT
>JAFAQB010000119.1 GCA_019246625.1 Nitrososphaeraceae archaeon | reverse complement strand
AGGCGCTTCCACTCAAGGAAATCCATCTTATAATCCCAACCCTATGACTGTAAAGAAGGGTGATACCATACAAGTACAAAACAAAGATCAAACCCCACATACAGTTACTAGTGGAAAGGGACTAGATGATCCAGCTAAGGGAAAATTGTTTGATACAAGCATTATTGCTCCAGGAGCTTCAGCTAAAGTTAGTACTGCTAGCCTAAATTCTGGTGAAACTCCCTTCCACTGCGAGGTCCATCCGTATATGACAGGAACACTAAAAGTACAGTAGCAGAGGTAGAATGTCATTATTAATATACATACGTTAACAATATCGCCAATGGAGCAATAGTCAAAAAATGTTTCTTAAAACACTTTCTTTTGCTACCCTTATCTCTCTCTTTTGTCTTATGTTTATTGGAGGATATGTTAGTGCCTCTGGAGTAGGTTTAACGTGCCCTAGGTGGCCTCTATGTCCTGCTGGATTCGTACCAATGAATGAATTTATTATCGAATATTTTCATAGATCCGTTGCTGCTGCAACTGCATTATTAGTACTTGCTACTATGGTTTTTGCATTAAAATCTAGAATTACACCAAAAGGGATGAAAATCGCTTCAATAATTGCCAGTGGCGCTGCAGTAGGGCAAATAACGCTTGGAGCCATAGTAATATTCGAACGATTACATGCGGTTTTGGTCACAGTTCATCTTGGACTTGGTCTTGTGTTATTTAGCATGGTGTTATTAGTCGTTTTATATTCGTACCAACTATCAGCAGCCAGTAGGAAAAGACAAGCTAAAACGTCACCTTCATCATTACAGCCATCTACTACTGCCAACTCCTAGTTACGATGATGCTCATTTGGTCAGAATTATAATGCTAGGAATAGCCTTATAGTCTAGGCTATGCAAAGCCGCAAAAACATAAAAAACAACAATATCCATTAGAATTAATCGTTAACGCTGCCTACTTCATATTGACTTGAGCATCTGTCTTGATAAAGCCGTAGTAGTAAAACATAAAACCCCAAAACACTAACTTCATTTCTTATGTGGAAAGTACTGACGCCAAGAAAAATAGTCTTCGGCGAAAACGCTGCAAAGAAGTTTGAATATCCCAAGAATTCATTAGTTATTACAACTACTACTCCTGATATTTATAATAAATGGCTAGATTATATGGAAATAAAGAACTATGAAATTTATGACAAGGCCACTCCAGATCCTGCAATCGAAACGGTTGAGGCGATAAGACAAGAGTATGAAGGCAAGAAAAATATTTCTGCATATGTTGGGCTTGGAGGAGGAAGCTCAATGGATGTATGCAAATATCTTGGTAAAATCACAGGTATTCCCAAGATTCTAATCCCTACTACATTTGGAACTGGTGCAGAAATGACAACCTATGCCGTCATAAGTTTCGAACACAAGAAAAAATTATTACAGGATGAGGCATTCTTGGCAGATGCAGCAATTGTTGATCCATACTTTTTACCAGGAACGCCATTTAATATAATGAGAAATTCTGCATGCGATGCATGTGCTCAAGCATCAGAGGGTTATGATAGCAAGCTTGGTAATCCATTTACAAAACTATTTTGTAGGGAAGCTTTTGATATTTTAGAAGACGCCATTATTAATGACAAACCTAGTTTGCTACCTTATGGTGCAATGCTCTCTGGGATAGGGTTTGGCAATTCATCGACAACGTTAGGTCATGCCTTATCATATGTATTTTCAAATGAAGGAATACCACATGGATATTCTTTGTCCTCATGTACTACAGTTGCACATAAATTTAACAGGTCGATATATTATGAACGGTTTAAGAAGATTTGTCAAAAATTGAAATTCGATCCGCTAAAACTTAAGCAACCGTTAGATCAGGCAGCAGATGTTATAATGCCAGACCGGGGACACCTTGACAATAATCCTATTCCTGTTACAAAACAGGATGTTATTAAGTGTCTGGATGGCATCGTAAATCAAAATCCTTTGGCCTGAAATATAGTAGATTTTTCATTTGTTGTTACAGGAAATCATCTGCGTAAGTAACTACTATGATAAGGCATTACTATCTGCCAGTATATACACTACATTAGAGATCAGTCAAGACTGCCTTTAAATATACATGATTAGCATCCTGATTTTGCTATGAGAATAAAAATATCCAAGAAACCTTTAAATTCAGTTGACCGATTTTACTTACAGGATTATGACTACTATTAGCAAAACTGTCGAAATTAATACTCCCGTCACTGAGGTATTCACCTATTTTGCTAGACCTGAACATATGGCCGATCAATTCCCAGAAAATATGGGGCTGAACATCATTCCTATAGAAGTAAAAAACGGATTTGGTGTTGGTACTATTTTTAGAATTAGTGGTGATTTTGATGGTAAGAGATTAGAATGGGATTGCGAGACAATTGACTATATACCACATCGTAAAATCATTGCACAAATGATCGAAGGGCCTTTCAAGCACTGGCAAATTACTGTAGAATTCGAGGAGGTTACCGAGGAAAAGACGCGGACAAGGATTACAGTAGATTATGATGTGCCGATGGGTCCACTTGGGGGATTACTAGACAAAGTAAAGCTAAAAAAGATCGCGGAAAGAGGGATAGAAAACGGTCTGTATAGAGTAAAGGCCTTGCTAGAAGGTACCGGCTCTATACCCGTATATATTACCTTAGATGCTTACAGACAAATTCTTAAAGAGAAAGCAAAACTGAACTGCTCTGTTTCTGATGTTATAGTTCGGTTTATTAAAGAAAAAGGAGAAGAGCAAACAGCAACTGAAATTCTACAATAAAGGAAGGGATTCGTCCAATGTTTCCCTGTATTAAGAGGGCTATTGTCGGAAACTAAGCCATTGTCAATAGCTGTGTGATAACGGTTATGGCAGTGAAGATAGTCGAGATATCAGGCTACTCTATAACCTCCTAGTCTGAACAGTCCAATGTTGAAATCTTTGTAAAAATGTACAGTCAATGAAAAATGTCTTACATGGCAAATACAATCAGGTCAAAGTCCCTAGACTCATTTTCTAGGGCGCGTGGAACAATCTCATGAAGTGAGTCTTTCGTTTTTAGAAACAAAATGTGTTCTTTGATGGGAACTATTGTTGAGCCAGAGAATAGTGAATGGTACTATCCAAGGTTAGGCAAGCAAAGTTTGTCTGCACAAGTTTTATGGAAAATGAGTGTTTCTATCTATCCTTATATTTATCTTAGGACCGTCTTTAAATTGCCACTTTTTATGAAATGACGATACTATATTCTACAATAGCAGACAGTTCTTTATAATTGCAAGTGCAAAATTTCATTTACAATTTAACTAATCCTACTCGCATTAGCATTCTATCTCTCACATCGGCTTGTTCAAGAATGCTTCTGAATTTCGCTTAATGACATCTGTCGTTTCATGATACGTCTTTCCAAGCGCATCAGCAGCACAATTTATGATACTTACTAAAAAAGAGCTTGACAATGAGACAAGCCCCTTAAAACATCTAGAATATTTTACAGGACCATCAGTTTCTACGAGAAATCTGTCGATGTTGGTATTCTTCAATAGCACTTTTTTCTCATCGGAATAAACCAAAACAGGACCATAGGAAACATATAGCCCCATATCCATTGATTTTTTTAATTGCTTCTTGCTCCCACTAAACCAATGCAATAGTACATTTCCGGTGTTATATGTCTTCAATGTTTCCAATATGTCATCTAGGGTTCTTCTAGAGTGTATCGACACTGGTTTTTTAGTTTTTTCAGCAAGATCTAGCATAGTGTTAAAAACTTCTTTCTGCTTTTGATACGAACCATTATATTCAATATATGTATTATCCAGACCAATTTCTCCTATACCATCAATCGATCCGATATTGTACTTGAAAAGTTCGATAAATTTAGTAATGTCTTCTGTTTCAGCAAATTGCGGGTGTATCCCGATGAATTGTGTCACCACATCACGGGTTGAATTGTTGAAAAGCTCTAGACTCCTAAGAGAAGTCTTGTGATCCACTGTAACAGAACACGCATTAATCTTTAATACTCTTAAATTCTTGAGAATTTGCTGTATATAGCCAGAATATTCATTGTCAGTTAAATGAATATGTGCATCAAATAAGAGTTGCTGCAACTATAATTATATCTATTGGATATCTTGTAAAATAAATCTTGTTAAGACAGCATGATCATGCTTGTGTTCTTCTACTAGGTAATCAGAGCATCTAAAAGGTTCCTGTTCCTCAGATAAAGAGCTTTATAGTAAGTATCTGGACAGCAGGCGGTTATCCTTGTGCAAATACTGGTGGTTGCTATGGTCCTATTATCATTATCATCATTACTATAGTCTGACAACACCAGCCTACCTGGTAGTTTTTCTATCATATTAACTTGTATTTCCATACTCTATCTTCGTATTAACTTCATAACGAATATATTGCATCTCTCTATTCATGCTCGTAACAAAAAATGTAAGTAGACGTATATCTCCTCTAGCATCATTATTAGTTATATATAGTTCGTATAAACAACTACAAAATAAATTATTAGCCAATACAATCTATTTATCGCTTGTACAAGATCAGTAAACTCTAATGGTAGCAGGTGGCATCAAGGTAGTATCTATGGTATCAACTGGTATCAGGGTAACAAAAGCTATAGCTAGTGTTATCTATCTAACAGTACTTACAGAAGACAAGCCTATGTTAAGTGCCAACAATATCGATATGATTATACCGAAAGAATAAAGGATGTTTTAGATCTACACAAACAAGGAATAGTACTCTGGTCATCGTAAAAGAGCTAAAGGATGTCTCTGAGATCCATTAGCATCATCCAAGAAAGAATCGGGTAAGCTAGGGACTGCAATAGTGGATGGCTAAAAACATAAAAGTCTGGATCATTTTGGCAATAGATATTCACGCCTTTTCCAAATAACATTTAATGACGATTATATATCCTGAAAAGATAAAACTAGTATAAAATATCAAGATAGATCAAGCAGTTGTGAAATATTTTTGAAGAATCTTAATATAATTTATCCATAAATATCCTTTTAATATGAGTAGATTGTTTTCTTTGTAATATGTCATCAAGTCCAGAGCTTGGCCTTGCCACGATGTATCGCGTAATAAAGAAATCAGGGGCAGAGAGAGTTAGCGATGATGCAGCCGATGAACTTCGAAAAGTTCTAGAAGACATCGCGGTCAGGATTGCCACACAAGCAGTAGATTTATCGATTCACGCAGGAAGAAAAACAATAAAATCTGAGGACATTCGACTTGCGGCCAAGAATGTATTGAAGCTTTGATATCATTAACAAATGATATAATAATAGCATTCTTGATTACGTCTAACAGGCCTTATCCAATAGAGTGACATTACAACCATTGGTGGTGGGGTGGCAGAGTGGCTATGCGTTCGCCTGCAGAGAAGCAAGGGGATTGAGTAGATAGCGAATTTATAAGGGTTCAAATCCCTTCCCCACCTCTAAAGTTTGATCATCGTTGTATGGTATTCTTTGGTCATATGATTAGAAACGTAATGCAAAAGATATCCTTGTAGTACATTATTATGAACAAAATTAGGTATTCGGTGCCAGTAAGTGTTAAAATTATTTGATTTAGCCTTGGGCAGGATAAAGTGTTTGAACAAGAAAATGTTCGTAATTGAATGAAAAGTTGTTACTACAGTTGTAGGTTATCCATCTATTATAAAAAGCATATTTTCAGCATTTCTGATCTATTGTTCATATACGAATTAGAGCATATTGGCTGTCTAGCGTTATCACGGTATTCTATTAGTTCTGAATAATGTTCAAAATGATAAGAGAGGCCAATGGTGTCCATTTTCGGATGAGACATGCAGAATAAGGAGAAATTAGCTGCATCGGACAAAAGAATCATTATCCATTGTGTCATTTCAGATTACAAAATAGTTGGCTTATTTGCAATCCGAAAACCTTACTAGCAAATCCCAAATACTACGACATTGACACATTTGCTGTGTACGTACTGCAAAGTACAATATTTTTACTAATTGCTATTCTAATCCTTCCGAAGGGATCCGTGAGAGACGAAAGCACATTTTTCATATTGTTATCAATTTTAATTGTACTCGTGGTGATGGCCATATTTCTTAGAAGGAGGAGGTTGAAAAACGAGAAATAAATATTAAAGAAATTCTTGTACTGCAAATGCCTTAACTTTATACAAAGGCTTAATTATTTCTTGACACCATGAAACCGTTTATTCTTGAAAATAAAATATTTCTATATTGGAAACTATTCAAATGGCAAACCGTTCTACCTGCCCTGTATTAATTATTTGTGATATCGTGTCTTTAATTCTATTTACGTTTAAATCAAAATAAAGACCACTAGCCTTTGACAATTTCTGCATCGCTCGTTTTAAAATAGAAATGCAAATGTCTGACTCATCTTTTTCTTCATGTACAAAGGCTGCTGCAATTAAGATAAGACCATTTAGTAGATCTTTCTCATCTTTAAGAGAATTTTTCCAAACAGATTCGAGAATCTCATGAGTACCCCAATACTTTTCATTATTAAATAATATTCTCGCGCGTCTTATTGCCTCCTCTTTTTTCATTTTTGTTTCGACTATGTGTTCATACTCAGATATCGGTGCAATAGATGATAGTGAACTAATAATGTCATTAACATGTTTATCATCTGGAATACTGATATCAAATTCAATATGATGGTTCGCAACTCTGCTATCTCTTACTATGATTTGGGAACCTGAGACTAGAGATCTAGCTTTTTTTAACAATGTTGCGGCATCTTTTGGAGTGTACCATTGATTCTCCAGATATACCATATATCTCTTCATATAGTTATAATACCTTAATATTAAGAATATAAAAACAGGTGTCCTTTGCCATTAGGTTAACTTGCTGCAATAACATATATAATAATAACAATAATATCTATAAAAGTTACGGATCTGGAAATCGGGGAGTGAAAAATTGACCTTGTCAATTGATGATAGAAAACAATTAGAGGGGCTTGTAAAAGAAGCAATAAAAGATGCAAAATCTTCTACACTCTTAGCACGAAAAATGATACCTTCCCAAGGTGATTCCAGAGACTTTGCCTATGGACTCATCTGTGGAATAGTGATAGGAAATTTCATTGAGCGATTTACAAAGGATAACGGTCGACAGCTGGATAAGGATGAAACAGCAGATCTGTTTTTAATAATGATGACAAAGATGCCATCTATTCGTAGAGCTGTAATGAATGAACTTGAATCTGCTTGATATTATTATATGGCTTGTGAAGGCTGGAACTGTTTAATTAGAATTTGTTTGTGTATAATTATTACTATAAAATGATCGTAATGGTAGAAGAATTAAATTGCAATTGTGTATCAATTTGACTTGGCCAGGATGAGCAAATTTGTTAGACCAGAATTTAGTCTGAAAACACTCACAGATAATTCCTATAAATCAATAGATGAAGGTGCCTATAATGCTGAAAGGTATAACTTGCAAGCGCATGATTCTATAAGCCTAAAAAAAGGGATCGTTACATGTACTCATGCTCCACTTATTACAGAAATAAAATTTGCCTCGCCATCAAAGGGAAGAATAATTGACCATGCTAAAATTAATATTATTGACTTAGCGTCTACTATCGTCGGCTCTGGCTCTATTGGATTGTCTGTTGTGACGCAGCCCCATTTGTTTTGTGGTTCCATTGAATACTTGGCCATGATCCGAAAGGCAGTAAACGTCGCAGTGGTCATGAAAGATGTGATTGTAAGTGAGATTCAAATAGATGCCGCTAAAAGGATAGGTTCAGATTGTGTATTGCTCATAAATGCAGTATTCGATCAAGGTTTAGCAGAAGGTAGCTTGGAAAAATTTGTTGAATATGCTTATAAAAAAGGGTTGCAGGTTATAATTGAAGTGCACACAGAAGATGAATTTAAGGAAGTATTAAACTTTAACAAAACTTATCGGGATAATTTGATTGGAATTAACAATCGTAACTTGAACGACCTAAAAATCGATATTCATACTACAGAGAGGTTACTCCAAAGTAGTGATAAAGCAAAGACTATTGTTATCAGTGAGAGCGGCATAAGCACCGAAGAAGAAATTCAATTTTTAAAAAAAGCAGGAGCAGATGCATTCCTAATAGGCACCAGCATTATGGAATCAAATAATATTGCGTCTAAAGTTAGTAGATTTTATTTTTCAATTTAATTTTTAACCTTCCGAATGTCTTAATACTCCTTCAACTTAGTAATCAGTGTCTTTTAGTTATGCGGATTGATTATCCTATTGATGGCAGATTTGGAAAGTATGGTGGAAAATATATTCCTGAAACACTTGTTCCAGCAGTAGAAGAGCTAGAGTCAGCTTATAAAAGGTATAAGAACGATCCTGAATTTCAGGATGAACTTTCATATTATTTGACTAATTACGCAGGTCGTCCAACACCTCTTTATTTTGCAAAGAACCTTAGCGAGTATGTTGGAGGAGCAAGGATCTATTTAAAAAGAGAAGATCTTCTGCATGGAGGAGCCCATAAAACCAACAATACTCTTGGCCAAGGCCTATTGGCAAAGCGAATGGGCAAGAAGAGAATCATTGCAGAGACAGGTGCTGGCCAACACGGAGTAGGAACTGCCATGGCTTCAGCGGTACTTGGTTTGAATGCGGAAATCTATATGGGTGCAAAGGATGCAGAAAGACAGAAACTTAATGTTTTTAGAATGCAATTGCTCGGTAGTAAAGTTCATGAGGTCATGTCAGGATCCCAAACACTTAAAGATGCCATTAATGAGGCATTGCGCGACTGGATAACTAATCTGCAAAAAACTTATTATCTTATTGGATCAGTAGTTGGACCACATCCTTATCCTATGATGGTACGTGACTTTCAAAGTATAATTGGACAGGAAATAATACAGCAAACGCGTGAGATATCTAATACATTACCCAACGTTGTTGTTGCATGCGTGGGCGGTGGTAGTAATGCAATAGGCACATTTTTTCCTTTTGTGGATCACTCTGAGGTCTTATTATACGGGGTAGAAGCAGGCGGCCAAGGCATTCATACAGGAAAACATTCAGCAACCTTGTCTGCTGGTTCACAAGGTATCTTGCATGGCATGTTAACCTATCTTTTGCAAGATGAGTTTGGGCAAATAGTCGAAACACATAGTATATCTGCTGGATTAGACTATCCCGGGGTCGGGCCGGAGCATGCACTATTGAAGGATCTCAAGAGAGCAAAGTATGTAGAATGTGTAGATGATGATGCCATAAATGCATTTTTAGTATTATCTAAACTCGAAGGTATAATTCCTGCATTAGAGCCCTCACATGCAGTGGCATATGCAATGAAACTTGCAAAGCATATGAATAGAAGCGAAAATATAGTCGTTACACTTTCTGGGCGTGGAGACAAAGATGTTGAGGTTGTTTCAGAATACTTAAGAATGAAAGAAAAAAAAGAAAAATAATATGGGAAGCAATAGATTAAGAGGGAAGTTTGATGAATTATCTAAAAAGAATGAGCATGCTTTAATTTGCTATGTGGTTGCAGGATACCCAGATGTAACTACAACAGAAGACATAATCTCTTCTCTAGTGATATCCGGGGCTGATATCATCGAAATTGGAATTCCTTTCTCTGATCCGATTGCAGATGGGTCGGTTATCCAGGAAGCATCACATCGGGCACTCCTATGTGGCATCACGCCTGATAAATGCTTGAGAATTTCACAGAACATCAGGAGCAAATTTCCAGATCTACCAATTCTTATTATGACCTACTCAAACATTCTACTAAAATCTGGTTTTAGAAATTTTATGACAAGATCTAATCTTTCTGGAGTGGACGGATTTATCCTTCCTGATTTGGCAATTGAGGAATCCTGTTGCTACATTGAGCAAGCAACAAAACTAGGACTTGCGACAGTATTTTTAGCATCCCCTAACACACCTGAGAATAGGCTGAAAGTTATTGTAAATAAATGTTCGGGATTCGTTTACGTAGTATCAGTATACGGGATAACCGGAATGCGCAAATCATTCGAAAATTATACTGTAGATGCCATAAAGAATATTAAACATGTAGCTGGATCAAAAATCCCTGTAGCAGTGGGATTTGGGATCAGCAATGCTTCGCACATACGATTTATGGTTGACGCTGGCGCAGATGCAGTCATAATTGGCAGCGCCATTGTTGAAAAGATAAAATCAAATCCTAATAAGGAAAAAATGCTTCTAGAATTACGCTCTTATATTGTTAGTCTTAAGAACGCTTGCAAATGAATTATTTATACCGTTAATCGACTTTTCTGAATCGATAGAAGAATTTATGATGTGATCTTTTAGTGAGAAATTAAATAATACAATAATTATAGAACCTTGTGAATGAAAAGGACTTAAAACGTCTCTTTATAAGCTCGATTAAATCAGGACACATCGATAACAATCTGTTTTTCCCAACTTCTGCAAGTATTCACACCGACATAAAGATAAAGGAGGAAGGTTACTTTAGAAACTTTGACCTGATAATCGCAATAATACAGAAACGTAACAACTGCGATATCGTATATGATTCTGCCGAATCCTATGATAACTACCTTAACTTAGTGATGAGAAGTGGCATGCTTACCCAATTCGCTAAAAGCGAAAACTGCAGAATAGATTGGATACGATTCTATCCAGTAGAACTCAAATCTGATAACGATGTCCTAGATAAACGATTGCCAAATCAAATTCTTAATGCAATTCTTACGTTTGGTAGGTCTGTAATTGTCTTGGATGAGAACCATTGCAAAAGGGCAAAACGACAAGGATCACTGCGATTTGTTCCTGCCACCATAATAGGCTATACGGGGAAAGATGATCGTTTCGAAATTCTTTCGATGTTTGATAGATTAGTAACAAATGCTTTGTTCAATATACAAAAAAGAAAGCTAGTTAAAATTTTATTTGATAATGGAATCAAACATAAAACTGATAAGATATACCGATGTATTGCGAATATTCAAAGGATAAATCAAAAGCTTGCTTTTGGAGAATTATACGATGAAAACATTATCTTCGTAAAAGAGGAAATAGAATTTATACAAAAGTTGATTAACCTTCATATTCTTCCGGAAAAAAAACAAATTTCATCTTTGATAGACCAAACTAAAAATAACAAGATTACAGATTATGTGTAGACATTTCATAATTTCATTTACATTTACGGTACGCATTCAAAAGGTGCAATAATTGAGTTCTTATACCTTTTAATAATGTTGTTGACTCACATATATAGTGATGACCAAAATAAAAATTATAACAAACGCGTCTTCTTCCTTTCTGCTCTCTGTTCAGGTTCCTTGATATTGTCATCGTTAAAACCATATGTAAGTAAAATTGCTTATCTATTATTATCCAGGAATCTTTTATATATTATTGTAAAGTCGACTATACTTCTAACAATTTACTTTCATCAAATGATTTTGAATTATACCAACAATATCTAAAGTAATCTAAGCACCATTCGTGAAATGAAGAATTCTCTTTGCTGTAGAACATGGAGTTCATATCGGCCACGGTTTTATCATTTGATGCCGGAAACATTGCGGTTGACTGTTTTTCATTTAACACCACTGCTACTGGTACTCTGTCTATCATTCTTCTCTCTACCAATCTTTTCTCATTTTTCAATAAATCATAGAAACCCATATCTTTTAAGAGCTCAGTTCGCTTTTTAGGAACCATTGCTTTTTGGGGTAATATATAACTAAATTTTATGCCGTCATTTTTAATTTTTGGTATTATAGATTCAATTAAATCTAGTGGTATTTGTGGTAGCATTCCATATATGTACTCTGAGGATTCATTGTATATCTGCTTCCACAGTTCGATAACAGCTACCATACCATGAATATACTCAGAATTGTCAAGTGCACCAATTCTTTGAATGAATTTCATTGGAATATCTCCTAAAGTATGGTTTGAAAAATATTCTTTATTTCTAGAAAGGAAGTCATAAGCAGGAATCTGTTTTATAATTGTATTTCCAAAAGTTGTCAGAGAAAATGTGCCTTCTGAATTTTTTTTTATCAATCCTACATCCATCAACCTATTAACGTTCCTATGAACTTCCTGCATGGTGACATTAAGATCCTTAGCAAGCTTGGAAAGTTTGGTATCTTGTTCACTTAATTTAAATAAAATAGACAACCTTTGCTCACTGGCAAGTTCAATGAATGTTTGCTCAGTGCTTTCGAATGAATAATGACCGATAGAGGAACCCTCACCTAAATCGGTATCATTCCCTCTACCTGCTTTGATATCCATACAGCTCCTATAGTTTACTACTATTATCTGAACGTTTTGGTGTCTTGCACGCACACAATTCTATGAGTGTTTATTTATTAGATTCACCTATTGTTTGGTATATCTGTAGCATTATTGCTATGATGATTTATTTTAATCCAATCGACTTTGCATATTCAATCTCAATAAATTGTAATTTAAAAAAGAGTTGCTAGGAATATTCTCTGTCTTCTAATTTTCTTCTCCAGAAAGATAATCCATCCAAATTATCGTAAGGCAGAGATGGATGTAGTTCATATATGGTTCATAATACTTGGATAGTGTATAAGGGTCCATAGTTCAGCTTGGATAGAATGGCTGCCTGCGGAGCAGTTGGTCGAGGGTTCAAATCCCTCTGGGCCCACGTCAATCTTATCCCTTTATTAGGGCCTAGACTTATAACATTGGTAGTTAAAATTTGGAAGCAAGTACAAAACAAGAAGTACAAAAAAGACATCATCAATAGCAGCAAGAACTACAATCATCTAACCCGATGACAAAGTTCATGTACGCTCTAAAGGCCAAGGAGTCGGAAAGACAATACCCTAGTAGATTTAACATGTTCCTTGGCTATCTAAAGCCGGAAGGGACAATAAATGAATAGGCAAAGCAATTTCTGATAAATACAAAAAATAATCCACAATGGACAGAAGAAAAGTTCATGGATTTTGTATCTTTTCAACTTGATAGAGTCAGCAGAGATGAGATTGCTGAATATACTATCAAAAACTATTGTAAGTCTACAAAGTTGTTCTGCGAAATGAATGGTTGTGTTCAACTTGTTAATTGGAAAATGATAACACGTGGATTGCCTGGAGGGAGACAGAGCACCATCTAAAGAAGAAATACAAAAGTTGGTAGAATATCTTGAAAGGGAAATGTAGAAGAATATGATATTCATTGGTGTGGATTGAATTATTTTTTTATTATTATCTCGCATATTTTCAGAGTTTCACTATAATGTTCATTTAGTCTAGTATACTACAGCTTTCCAAAATTATTTTGGTCAATTTTTATATCTGATACTGCTTCGAAAAAGCGATATAGCTGGAAGAGGGAATGCGAATATCTTCATAATAAGCAGTAGCACTTCTTATCAGTAGTAGTTCAAAAAGAAGTTTATGTAATGTAAATTTGATTATTTGATTTTCAAGGACATCCTCTGTGAATTGAGTATCACAATACACTTTGTTCGATAGTATCAAATTATTGTACAAATGCTGATTAAACATTACTCTACCCCTTACCCAAGTAATATTTTCCTCAGTTTCTTTATAGCTCTTATAAATACCTTCTCTGTCTTTTTGTGGTCCTGTTAAGTTAGCGACGTAACTGCTAAAGCTC
>JAFAQB010000118.1 GCA_019246625.1 Nitrososphaeraceae archaeon | reverse complement strand
TAATGGTTGTGACGCTGTTGCCATAATTTTTCCAACACCTGGAACATATGTAGTCATTGGTGTATTAAACTGTAGATTGAAGGTTACAGGAGCAATTTGGCTTGGAAGGGTGTGTGCTGGAAGTGTCATAGTTGGAGTAAGACTTGTTGATGTTGTAGGATAATCCCGTTGGTTTCCAGGGTTTCCAAACACTAACAGTATGTGAATTGTGATTTAGGCAGACTGTTGTATCTCTATTGTGTATAAATGTTCGACATGCCATGTTATCAGCATATACGTATAATCTGAAGTAAAAGCTATCCATATCAAAAACCCAAGTATTGCTAGAATTACTAATGTTGTGTGATCCATTAACGTCTTTCTTCTTCTTAATACAATGTCCGGGATATATTTGAGCTATCGAAATTACTCTCAAATGAAGTACCAGATAATATTACTATAATTATTCAAATGTTATTATAACATCAAAATTTTAAGTACTTTTATTTATTTTCTTTTGGTGGGAAGAGAACATAGAAGGATTATTATAATCTATCTATCTAATAACAAGTAGGGTTTTTTCAAAAATAGAGGGAAGGTCACTGCCTAAATCGGCAGGGATTTTATTACTGTCCTGTCATCATAGATGTTGAAGGTGCTGACTGGCTAGACTGGCTACTGCTACTAAATGCATCACTAGGACTGCTGCTAGACTGGCTACGGCTACCTAATACATCGCTAGGACTGCTGCTAGACTGGCTACTGCTACCTAATACATCACTAGGACTGCTGCCAAACTTCATACCGAGGGCGTTATTGACACAATCATCTATAGCAGCTTTAGTAACCCCGCCATTTAGTGATGTTAAACAGCTAATCAATTGCTTAATCACTTGACTTGATAGACCCGAGCCTCCTGGTATAGCAACATTATCACCGTTGGATGATGCATGTCTTCTTACTGCCACCGCTGGAGCAGTGATGCTACCAGATGCTACAAGTGCTATTGCCGTGACAATGGCAATTATAGCCAAAGTTGTTGTTTTATTTGCGTGCATTGTCATTGATATTCACATATATTTATTATGATGTATGAAATTAATCATCAAAAGAAGAATGTATGATAATATAACGTAACAATGTCAGTTAATATACAGAAGTAAAAACCGTCAGAGATCAAATATGATATATCGTAATATATACATTAGACTTTTCAAAGATTCTTAATTTCATAATGCATGGTGGAATGAAATCGTGTACATCGCTAGTATTCTGCAAATCGGATTGGCTTTACCTAGTTTATGATTTGTTCCATTATTAAAGAAAAATAATCAATCCATTATCCCTAGTTTTAGCACTCTGAAAGCTATTGGTCATCAGAAGAAAGTTGGGTACTCTCCGAGACAAGGTTTGGTAGAATAGGATAAAACAATAGAACAAAGGTGGTCGATTTAATACACTATTCAACACGACAATAGTAAGAGATTCAATGGTGAATAGAGTAACAAAAATATCACAATATTCTTATGACACGGGAGGCTGTTTAAGTTATTGATACAATAAATATAAACACTAAAAGGAGATCATCTACTTCTGCAAATCAGAACTTGTATTCTATAATATCATGGTCAAATACATCTAATCAGTTATTAATCACATTATTTATTTTATAGTGGAAGATTTATAAATTATGAGCGAAAAGCCACAGGAAAATACAACAGATACATGGCGTAAAAAAATTGAAATGATAGGCATAGACATAAAAGATTTAGAATCAGACGATGAAACAGAAGGTCGCCTTAAATTAAAGACAAACCTAATTAATCAGCATTTAATAAATGAATTAGATAAAATTGGATTGCAATTAATAAATATTAAAGCAACATTTAATAGTAAACTCGTAGTACTTTTAGAGAAAAAAGTTTAGCAACTAGAATTTGCTGTTTTTAGAAAAATGCAAACAGGCCCCAGGTATTGTCAATATATGTTATTTCTGAATCATAGTAAATATTCATCAAATTGTGAGTGTTGATTGAGCTTGGATGCAAAAATCCCAAGTACAAACACACGAAGAAGGAGATGATTAATCATTAATCATTATAAATGACGTATAGAAAAGGAAAAGCAATTTGACTGATCCATCTTGACACATAAAAAAGAAGCAACTTAGAGATATTAGCCATAAAATATGCATTGTTAAATTGCGTATGCGCAGTAGGAACGCAAAGCGTGCTATTCCTCAACTAAATGTTAAACCAAACTCATTACTCAAACAAATGGATCATATAAAACAAGCATAATCACATACTTCCAAATCTTAAAATATGTTCATGCAATTATAGAATTCACAAGGGTTACCACATTTGTGAACACAATCCTCACTCCATTTGTATTCTTGAGGGTAGGACATGATGATAATTCCGTTATGGTATATTCAGCGCTCGATTTATTTTTTTTATTACAGCCCAAGCAGCTCTTGTTCCTCTGCTAGTTCTACAATAAATACAATTGCATTAATTTAATATTAGAGATACTATAAGAATTAAATCCATTATTATTCCAACATAAATAAGTACAATTATGTTGTAATATTCCTGTTTAGGCATTCACCCATCAATAAAATATAGATAAGCAAGTTTAGAAAAATCTAATTTATAGATGAGAAGTTAGGAAACCTGAGCCAAAAAGAATTTCACATTTTTATCTGACAATAATAGAATTGTATGCCCAATAGAAAAGAATCTATCTATCTGAGGCTGGCGCATAAACCACTGTTCACAGTTTTACCAATTTCTATCGATGATTTTACACAAGCTGACGTACAAGAAGATAATCAGATGTATTATGCAATAACATCCTCACTTCCACGAGGAATACGATACATGGCAGCTGATTGTGGGTATGATGATCATAAGCTGTATAATTTGAGCATAACAAGGGGGATTTGACCTGGTGGTATGTCCTGTATCAGAAATATACAACCATACTTCAAGTGACAGACTGCAATTGATAGAATTCTATGAATCCAAATTAGGACAGGTAATAATTTACTCTTGGAGATTCATATCCGTAGAGCCACTGATAGAACATATCAAAGATGTTTTCAGAATAGATCCTTTACCAATAAGAGGCTATCATAAAGCAGCTGCAATAATACTATTATCGATATTGATCTATCAGATCATGATCTACTACAATTGCAAAACAGGTAATAAATAAACAACCAAAAGGAATAAAACACATGCTAGGAAGCTAATCAAACAGAAAATTAATTTAAAAATGGAGGCACAAATTCTGCCCCAGCCTTATCTATCTGTGTAGATATAGCTGCTCTATCAAATATAGAGTAGTTAGCTAAAATATTATAGGTAATGACCATAAGGATAAATAAAATAAAATAGAACGAAACTTGGATATTAAACTTCTACTTTAGCTGTAGATTGTAGGTTGTTATCATAAGCGGATGGATCTGAACATGAACTATTTTCATAATATCCATAAATGGCGCCTTATTGTCTATTGCAGTCTTTAACTGGCTAAGATCTTTTTGTATTTGAGCATTAGCAGAAGCTGCGTTAGGTGGTGCTACTGGCTTTAAATTCTTGTTCAATATATCTTGAGCTTTAGTAGTAAGTGATTGCGCAGTCTGATATTCAGTTATATTTTTTATAACAGCATTATTATTATTGCCACTTGTTGTCATAGCTCCCGCTGCCATCTTTGAACTCATAGTGGCATTATCGTTGGTCTTCATATTATTATTCATATTCATATTGTTCATGTTCATATTCATCGAAGTTCCCTTACCTGGCATAGCCATTCCAGCCATATTTGAAATAGTGGCCAGCGATTCTCCAAGCGCTCTACCATAGCTGAAGTATATTAGATTTGCAAGCCTAGATAGAACCAATGCCTGGGTTGTAGAGTTGTTTAATACCTCTTTGCTTACACGTGAAGATATAGCCTCAGCTAAAAGGTCACTTATTCTACTGACTTTTGTCTTTATGTCATTAGAGGTATTAGCGGTGCTGACGATAGTAGAAGCAGGTTTTGATTGATTATTGATAGCAGTCTTTAAGCTATTCAAAGCTGATGTTAATTCAGCTGCAATCCTTGGGTTTCTCTCTCCGATTTCTTTAGCCCATGAGGTATTATTTACAATTGGATCATTTTGGTTTAGTAGACTTATGGCAATATTTGTATGCTGCTGAGCCAGCTTGGCATTAGCAGGAAAATTGTTTTCAGCAAGCTGTACTCGAGATTCTATTTGATGCGCCATTGTAATAAATAAAGTGTTTTCATTTTGAG
>JAFAQB010000361.1 GCA_019246625.1 Nitrososphaeraceae archaeon | reverse complement strand
AAAGATCCTATGGGACTTGCAGCAACAATTCTTTATATATCATGCTTAAAGACTGGTGAGGTAAGAACTCAAACTCAAATTGCACATGCATCTGGAGTGACAGAAGTAACAGTTAGAAATAGGTTAAAAGACCTAAAAATCAAACTTAAGCTAAAAAATTAGATTAGATGAGGCAGAAAAAATAATTTTATAGTATCAGTAATATTTCAGATCTAGTCTAGGTGATAGACATTTGTATATAAAGCTTGAAAGTTACCAACAACATCAAACGAAAATAAACCATGATGCGAGGTTGTTTGTGGAACTATTCTTGTTCTTTTATGTTCTAATGATCTTCATTTGGAAGATCTCCTTTTTGTATATGCTCTGTTAATGTATGCCTCTGCATCTCGGCCATATCATCAAATTGTTGTCCGCATACATAACATTTTACAAGTTCTGGTCTTACTGCTTCTTCTGAAGATGATGCAGAACAAGAGTTTGATGATGAAGCGCTTTTAGTTGAGCTCATTTTATTTTTCTAATTTTAAATTGACAAGCATGGATATTAACAGTTTCAGGGCCTTTGATGTTGTTATTGCTATTCTTATAATGCATAATAATAATAAAGATAATTATAATATTTGTAATGAATATATGGTGGTAGAAAACACTGATACTAACAACCATTTGTATTCTACTAGTCATCAACAATCATCATTGATCAACTCATTTATCTCCAAGGCAGAACAGTTTATGAAAAATACAGA
Organism: Nitrososphaeraceae archaeon; assembly: GCA_019246625.1. Lineage (GTDB taxonomy): Archaea > Thermoproteota > Nitrososphaeria > Nitrososphaerales > Nitrososphaeraceae > Nitrososphaera_A. Next base: position 7,135 of record JAFAQB010000361.1, on the reverse strand, counting down.
ACAGCATGCTCTGCAAGGAGTAAATCCTGGTGGAATATATCAAGCAATATGGTCCAGAGATGCATCTTTCATACTTAGGAGTTGGTTTCACTCAGGAAATATTCATGGAGTATTACAACAGCTTTCTATCATATGGTCCCACCAAATAGAACTTGGCAAGGAAAAAATAATTTATGGAAGAGGTTCACCAGAAATGAACTACAAGCCAACTGTAGCAAAAGAAGATAAACAAGAGATGTTCAAAGGAGCTCTTCCTACAACTATATATCAAGCTGGATATAGTGAAGTCTATGGCCTAAATCCTGATATTGATTCTACAGCATTGATGATAAATACAACGTCTTGGATTCTAGCCAAGATTTTGAAAGAAAAGAGTAGAAGTAGCAGCCAAGAATCACCATCATCATCTTCTTCTTCAAAGATGACCTATTCATCATCGACATATAATAATAAGAATAGTAATAATATATCAGAAGCAAAATTAATGACAAATCATCTCAAAGTTATTAATTTTGTTGTTCCTTGCATGCTTAAAGCTGTTGATCATCTCCTAAGTAGAGATACTGACAATGACGGTTTACTAGAGCAGAATCACAATGAAGATTGGATGGATACTGGGTTAAGAGCTGGCAAAATAGTATACAGCCAAGCATGTGTAATTCTTGCTTTGAACAACCTTTCCTATTTATTATCAGAACTTGGCAAACACGATGAAGCTGAAAAGATCATGAAAATAGCAAGTAAAACAATTAGTGCAGTAGAACAAAAGTTGTGGTCAGAAGATGCAGGATGCTATATAGACATTCAGCAATCACATCATATTGGCGGTCCTTATCGAACATTAACTCAGGATGTATCGCTCTACTTGGTTGCTATTAGTGAAAATACAAATAGCGACAGTCTTAGAATTCATCAAAATGACAACCATGATAACGTAAGAATAGAGAAGCAACAGGAGCATCCTCTAAAACAGCAAAAAGATTTCCATCCACAAAAGAATCTGGATGCACTTCTCAAAAGAGCCAATAGTACTTTGGATGCTATTACACAGAGAGTATGGTTAGACAATTGGCCAACAAATGTAGAAACTTTATTAAAGCATACTGGTCCTTGGCATCTTAAACCATATTTTTATCACAACCGAACTTTTTGGCCCTGGATAACAGGAATAGAAATTCTCGCTCACAGTAGATTTAACAGGCTTAATGAATGTGATATCCTTCTTTCAAAATTATCTACGGACAGCAAGGTACATATTTTGACGTTCTTTGAATGGGTAAACCCAAAAACAAGCGAGGGTGGCGGAGCTTATCCTTTTAGAACAGGGATATGTACTGTAAGATGGGCTATTGATCACATTGTTAACTCCATAGGACATCAAAAAAGTAGGAAAAATAATCACATATTTTAAGTAGTAAACAATACTGGGATAATTAATTCATTCGCGAGCAAAGCTAGGATATAATGTCATTCCACCATCTACATAGAACGTGGTACCGGTAACATAGCTTGCTTTGTCAGATGCCAAGAATTCTACAACATCTGCTACTTCCTCAGAGATGCCTACTCTTCCAATAGGAATTTGTTTCAACACCTTCTCAAGTGCGTCTTTGTTTTCTTTTAGCTCACGATTCATATCAGTTTGTATCGCTCCTGGAGCGACCAAATTCGCTCTTATATTTTTCTTTGCTAATTCAAGGGCCATTGTTTTTGTCATCATTTCAATGCCTGCTTTTGAAGTGGCATAAGGTATGTAATGAGGCTTGGGTATTGTTTGATGAACAGATGAAATATTTATAATACAACCACTTTTGTTAGCATCTTGTTGTTTTTCCATATATTTGACTGCTTCCCTGCTGCATACAAATGGTCCTGTAAGATCAACGCCTATTATTTTGTACCATTCCTCTATACTTGTTTGTTCAAACGGTACGTCCTGTTGAATTCCAGCATTATTCACTACTACATCTATTCGACCATAATGTTTAATCGTTTCTTCGATAAGCCTGATACAATCGCTTTCTTTTGAAACATCAGCTCGGATTGCAATTGAATCACAACCTAGGGTTTTTATCTCGTCAGATACTTGCTGTGCTGCATCTATCTTCCTTGAGTTTGTAACTATTCCAGAATATTCACCACAATTTGCAAATGCCATCGCTATAGCTTTTCCAATTCCTTCGCTAGATCCTGTTATAACTGCAACCTTGCTTCTACTCCCATTCTTATTTTGTATAATCTTCATTATGATAATAAAATTGCATAACATTCTCTATAAACGGAGTTATTGCCAAGGATTCATTTAGCTTGCAAACACTTGCAGTAGAGTGTTTCTGCTTTTTATTATGGTGATCCAGAATGCATCGAGTACTATAATATGATAAAAGAAATGTTAAAAGAAGGAGAATTCACAACCAATGAAGCAGCCTGCTAATTGCTCTAATCTATCACCTCCGATATTCGTTTTATGTGATATCTGTTATTGGTGCGCAACTTATTTCGATAAGGCCAGAATACCAATAGATAACAAGTGCTTACGATGCAATACAAATGACAATAATGAATTAACTATCTTTACTATCATGCCAAATGAATCATTTACTTTTAGTTATAATGTGGAGTAGAGCTGGAATAAGCCCAGATGCAAAGATAGTTATGCTATACGTATGTCTATGCTTGCGTTTACCCTGTTGATTGCAAATAACAGATACAGAAGCATAAAACGATGGTGATATTGAAAAACGATGCGAAGACAACAAAGAGAAGCTAAGGGATGGAAATCTCAAACCAGACAACAAAAAACTAGCATCATCAAGCTATCTTTTGCTAAAGAAAGTTTCAAATCATTAAAACTAGAATAATAACCGGAGCATCTGAGGATGACCCATCAGGCATAGCGACATTTTCTCAAACTGGTGCACATTTTGGATTTGGAATGTCATGGATGCACCCAATGATGACAGTTATTCAAGAAATATGCGCAAGGATGGGTCTTGTAACAAGCAATGGATTAGGAGTCATCAAAAAGAATTGTTCTGAAATAATAACATATAATCAAACTCCTTTTGCCCTAATAAGATTTGAAAACTATGCAGCAGTTTATGAATTAAGAGCATATACTAATAAGCCAAATGAATACCTGAAAATTCAGTCAGAATTCAGAAATAAAATCTATGATTTATTACAAATACACGAATTGTATTTTACTATTCCACAAGCACAGATAAATGTAGATGAGAACGAGAACAGAGAAGAAGTATAAGAGCGCTTGAATGACGATTAATGTGACATTATTATTTATACGTGGCATGCAAATGTTTGATAAATTGATTGTACAATAAGGAAAACTAGAGTATTTATAACACAATGCCTTTTTATCCATTGGTTCAGTTTCTTCTTAGAAATTCGTAGAAAAATTTCCTTTATATACTCTCTTTTAAGGATACTGTTTTTACATATTTTACAATATCAGTGATTACCTTGAGGATCTCATGCCTGTTGTTTATTATAAACAAAAAATTTTTTTCGAATAAAAATAATAAAAAACTATAATTATCTATTATTTACTTTTGACTTAATAATATTGTCATCATCATTTTCAAAAGGCTACGAAGTTATTATATACATACAAAAGAGAAAGAGTCACAAAGCACTTATCTTGATTTATTGAACAAGCATAATGTAAAATGTGCATTTACCTCTAAATAATAAAGAAGATCCTCCTCTTGATATATGGTTTGAGACAGTCGAATCAATTAATTTGGGATTTGATTTACTCTATAAATGGTATAGGACTAATAAAGACAGAGATCTAAAGATTGTGATAAGAGAACCCAATGGCAGGGTCATAGAGGTTGATGATGAGACGGAAATTTTAGATATCAAGCATAGGCAATAATCTTATAATGTACACAGTCTCCAACACCATTACCTATAATTATTTATCTACCATCATGATCATCTTCAAACTTGAATGTTAGTATTTTATCCGAAATGATAACTTCAATATGTTTTTTTAGTATATCACGTAAGATTAATTCTAGCACTGTTTTGTGGTATAACGACCACTTATATCCAAGGTCATGTCTCATGATGCATGTATGAATATTGCTATCTACAGTATGACTGAACCCAGCAGTAGAGTTTTTCTTTAACCATAATTCTAACCAAGATAAAAGAGAGTCCAGATCAATCTTATTTTTCATAAATAAAACAATATCGTGTAATGTACTCTTGCCTACACATATAGCTATCTTTATTATATCATCATCGCTCAAATGTCTGAATCCTTCTGCTATTATGGGTTTAGCAACAGGTATCATTCCAGCTTTTGACTCAAGCTTATCCCAATCTATGTAATTCTTTAGAATTTGATTTACCAAGTTATTTAGACTGATTCCTTTATGTTCAGACTCGACGTTTAGTCTGTCAGCAGTGTCTTGATTTATACGAAAAGTGTAACTCATACTCTTTTTTGCCATTTCATATCCATCTTGTAAATTATGCATCATATTTAAAAATAATATTTTTATCTACTCTTTGCGTCATCTTCACTCGAAAGGTTGACCGATACGTTGTTTCTTTACTTACGTTAAATAAAAAAGATTCTTCATCATCATTATCTTCTTATCATATTGAGCAAACTCCGGAAGCAATTGTGGCGTATCAGAAAATTTGTCTCGCTTTCTTGTAAATACTGCTAGGTCTTATGAAAAGCTAGCCGTTAACCATGCCAATGAGAGAATTATCTATGAAATATACAAGAAGGCATCAAGCAGCCTGTTAAATGATGATAGACAACTGCATAATATTAGAGAAAAACAACTTGTTAAATCAAGTTAAAATGAGCTTTAATTAGGTTTTAACAGCCGACAGGAGTTCAAATATTGAAAACTATGAACGTTGAAATTAAGCCGGAGAAAGATCTAACAATTATCTTAGCATTGAACAAGGTAATATTTTGTCATTTGAAGCTGATGTTATATCTCTTAGTATGCTCAATCTTTCCATGGAGTCGATAGGAAGTTTGCAGAACTGCTAACTCAGATGGAAAATCTCTATATGAGTTACGTCCAACAGCAGGTGAATACAGTTACCTTGAATCTTTAAAAAGCATGAATATAAAAACAATTGTGGGACATGAAGGCTGTAATTTTAGCTGCTGGCCTTGGCACCAGATTGCAGCCATATACTTTCTTAATTCCAAAACCAATGTTGCCTTTAGGTAACAAACCAACTCTTGAGCATATAATCGATTGGCTAAAAGAAAGCAAGAAAATTGACCAAATCATTATATGCGTAAGCTATCTGCATAGGTTAATTGAAAATTACTTTGAAGAAGGTAGAAGATTTGGTATCAAGATAAAATATTCCAAGACGACTGAACCTATGGGTACTGGAGGACAGTTAAAAGCAGCAGAAAAATTATTGGATAACAATGATAGATTTCTTTGTCTCTATTCTGATCATATATACGACTTTAGCCTTGACAAAATGATTCTTGAACATACAAAATCCAAAGCTCTTATAACGGTAGCATTATTACAGTATAAAACTACATTAGAATACGGTTTTATTGATACTGATGTGGAAGAGCAGAAGAAAACTAATGGTATTACTACCACAACAGAAATAGTGGATGACGCAGAACGTGCGACTAAAAACAATCATGATTGCTGCAATATTGTAAGATGGCGAGAAAAACCTGAGATAAAGGGTTTGATTAATATTGGTTGCTATGTAATGGAACATAAATTTCTTGAATTCATACCCAAAGCCGTTACTTTTAGAATGGATGATGCTGTGAGAAAGATGTTGCTATCAAATCAAAAAAAAGGTTTCGCAAAAGGTTTCGTTATACAATCTTCGAATTTTGTGGACCTAGGAGATAAACAATCGTATCTAAAGACAAATAGAGAATATGCTAAGAAATTAGGAATAATATAGTAGTAGCATAGTTATTGCTCTACAAGATATTGCGAATGTACTTCATCTTATACTGCCAATGTCGTCAGAAGCGTTTAGTCTAAAATTATCTGCCAAGTATCCATAAAAAAGAGCAGCTATTATCCCAGAGTCCCGTATTTGCTGGTTTTTTAACATCAGAATTATTTCATCTCTCGTAATTATCTTTATCTTTATTTTTTCAGTTTCTTCCAGATTCTGATTTGAGATATTTTCTAACTTTTTTGCCAAGAATAGATATGTCTTTTGGTTGGCTTTTGATGGCCATATGTAAAACCATCCTCTAGATTCGAGTATTTTACAACTATAACCTGTCTCTTGTAATAGTTCTTTTCTAGCTGTTTCATGCGGTTGCTCATTTTCTTCAATTAATCCTCCAGGTAAGTCTAAAAGAACTTTGTCTACTCCGCGGCGATAATTTTCAATCATCAGTAGCGAACCATCAGAAAAAACAGGTATTACTACAGCATTATCCCTTTTTGTCTTTATCTTGTTGAATATTCTAACTGTTTGAATGTCTTTTACCTCATTAATCTCTAGTAAGTCTTCATATACTGCTAGCCAATCACTTTCATAGACAATACTCGACTTCTTTACATCGCTCATATGGTCCAGAATTAGAGTCCAGGCTCAAATAATGAATGTTATGTATCATATGAATCTCTTCGATTATACTTTTTTGATCAAGGGTGAACTCAATCATCAGTAGCGAACCATCGGAAAAAACAGTGGTTCTTTATATAGTTATGCAAAGCCTCAAAAATATTCCAATGTTTTTAAACAAATTATAATTATCTAATAATTAGATTAATCTAAGCATTTAAGTAGCACCTATCTCATATAGATATCATCTCAAATGCAAGTAAAATCGTTTCATGCCAAAAATGTAAGTGTACACTAGAACACGTTACAAACTGGTTTAGACTGTTTAGAGATATACATAATAGCATGATTGTATTTGCTAAGTGAACAGAGGCGTTAATTTGTTTTTTACTCTTAGTGGATATAAGATAAAAGTTATCAAGCCGGTAAGTCAAGCACTATCTATATTGTTGCAAATCTTATCAATCAATCAATAAATAAATAAACATTAGAACTTGACAAATGGAAGATATCTTTATGAATTATTGTGTTTTCACATTTTAGAACAATTATACATTAGATTAACAAA
>JAFAQB010000240.1 GCA_019246625.1 Nitrososphaeraceae archaeon | reverse complement strand
TGCCAATAAAGCATAAAGTATGTTTAGTTTGAAAACTGTTGACAAAGCATCTTCAATGCTTGACATCCATATTTTCCCCATAAGTCTTTTTTCTTGTTATCTATTGTATCTACATTATTTGTAATACTAATTTGCATTAAATGAAATATCAGCACTGCTTTTTTTATGTGCCATCTATACAACTACACTATTTTTCGGTGTTTAATGTAGGTGTTCCCATTTGTCTGTCTGTATATTATCTATTACCTATCAGCTAGATCTATATACTAAACAGGGCATGCCAAAATATCCATAGATTGGATTAAAACAAATACACCAGTAATGCTAGATCAGCTTTGGCCAAAGATAGTAACAGCAGTTAGGGGTATATAGTTATAGCCGTCTGCATCCATTCTACTATGTAGACATAATAAGTTCAGTCATTTTTCTTATTTCTATTTGGCAATATACAATGGTGGATAGTTAATGAGTCAGTCTTCAAATAAAGATGTATATTATTTTAATAATTTGTTGAACATGTGGTATTTAATGAGCCCTGAAAGCAAACATGGAAAAAAAATTCCTAGTTCTGACGGTAATAATCATCCTCAAGAACGTCCTAGGACAGCAGAAGTAACAAGCGCTGCTAGAGCTACAACAACAAACATCGTAGATAAAGACAAGAAGATACTAGACACTGGCGATATATCAAGAGCAAGCATTGCCAAAGGAATAAGGAGTCCTGATGATGGAGGAGTAACTGCAGCAGATATAGTGAAAGGAACTACTAAACCAGAAGATGTAATTTCATACACCACAGGAATATCAGCAGAGAATGGAAAAGTACTAAACCCAAATACAGAAGCAGGTGTAACAAAAGAGCTGGACAGAGATATAGAGACAACAACAAATAATACTGAAGATGTATCCAAATTAATTAGTTCTGGAACCTCGTCATCAAAAACAGGTGGTATTGATAAAGACGATATATACTCATCAGATGATAGTACAAGACATCTGGAGAAAGTACAAGAAACAGAAAACAACAACGACTGATAATAATAATACTGCCGATACAGAGTCAGACCCAACAAAACTAAAAATTGCAGCATCTGGAATACAAGATAGCATTGGAGACCAGATCCTAGCGTATAGACTACCGGTTATCATAAACGGCAGCAGTTATCTACTAGCTGCTATTGCTATTACTACTACCACTACTCTCAAGCTTTCCTTCAGGTCTAAGTAGCCTTCAAACCATTAAATGAAAGGCTCCTGGTCTATTTATCCATCTACCTAAACATCCATCATCAACGTTTATCAAGGTAAACTTTACCGATTATTAATTCTAATAACTACTTACCTTCATTGAGGTTGTACTCTGGTGTCACAAATAACATTGGATAGGTTACTTAATATACAGCAGCTCTTCTTTCTCCCTACTATCATTATCTGATACATTATGATATGTTGTTCTTCTTCTACGCCGTAGTTTTCTTACTTCTTCAAGTATTTCTTTTAACTTTTGTTCAGAAAGCTTCGATATTCTATCATCACATTCTAGTCCTCTTGCATGAAGAACTTCCTCTGTTAAATCAATAATCTCATCTTTATGCTGTGCTTCTTCTGTTGTTAACAGGTTATTACTCATAAAGCGCATGAATGCGAAATCGCTCATTATTATTATAATTACTCTAATAGGTATTATTATGTTTATTTCGTCTTTTCCTGAGTCCCAAGAGATTGAATACAAAGGTTATTCAAGACCTGCTTTGTCCTGAATTCTATCTATGCAAGAATTTGACTACTATTGTGCAATCAGTGTTAATATAGATGTTCTTTTTGTTGCTCTCTCTTCTCTATGTTTGTTTCTCATGTATTCAACATCTATTTCTTAGATCAGATGTCGATATATCTACTTAATTAATTTCCTTGCATGACAAGATCCAAAGAAATCGGAATCATGGAGGCATTGAACAGCAGGTTTTTAACCGTCAGTTCTGGGATAATCTAGCCGTGGGCACGACCGCTAATTATCCTATAGCGGTTAAGAACCGCTAAGCGTCTAGCGGTTTCGGTTTCAAGCACTAGATCTATAGCATTATGAACCGCTAACCCTCTAGCGGTTCAATACAAGGAAGTCACACTAATTTGTGCCTTAGCAGTCTTGAGGCTCTTGTTAATTCAAGGCCTATATGTAATGATGACTAGATAACGACAATACGTTTTGTACGTTTGTATGTTGGGATTATCTTTTCATCTAAAATAAAACAACTAGTCGCTATTTCATTTATGCGTGTGCCTTCATCAGGGGTTTACTCGCTATCCTCATGGTGGTGATGAAATTTATAAACAACATCGTTATTGTGTTCTGTGTGATCATTAATCGTACGTTGAGCAAATAGGACTTTCCCATTTCCTGGATCCACTATGATTTTATGAGAATTATTGTTACCATCTATAGTCTGTATTGTATATACTAAATATCCTCTTTCCTCTTTAAGATTAGCAGAAGTAGCATGAGAATCGGTACCTACAAATCTTTCTGCACTTGTTGCAGCATCACCTAACGTAGCATGTACTTTAGACTGTATGATTTGTGATAGAGCATTGGATACTCGTATAGAACCTGTCCAATTTGAAGAATAAACGGTATTTGTAGATAAAGCTGAAGGACTTGGACTTTGGCTGTTACTAACTAAGGCATTTGATAGGTACATAGGGACATTAGTAATGCCTGATAATAATAATACAGGTATAGCTAATATTGCTGCAACCATAACTATCATTTTATTTCTTTTGGTCATCATTTTCCCATCTATAGAATAGCAGAGCGTCATATTAAACACTTGCTTAGCTTTACAAGAATAATAAGGATAGACACAAATATGGATTTTAGTTTATTTTTAAGTTGATGATATATTCTTTTTCTTATTGTTTAATTCTGCCTGAATCCATAGAATCTCAAATATAGAGGCATATAAAGACACTGTTGATTCGCTGTTAGAATATGTTGCCAACCCAAGCACTTCAAATGAAGAACCATAGTCCTCATCATCATCTTCTACTTCTACGCTCAAGCATAGGTCTGTCTCGTATTATAGTCATGACTTTGTTTTGCTGCTTGTTGGAACCTATCTGTTTATCTGTAATTAGAATTTATCAAGTATAGACGAAAAATATTCAAATCCTTTGTTCACACGACTCGTATAGATGCCATATCTTCAAATGATGTATTTTCATGGCATATAATAGAAGGTGCATTTGAACGACTTAATCCTCCTTGGCAGAAATTTAAGGTAATTGAACGAAAAGGAAACATCCAAAGTAACGGTACAGTAAAGATAAAGATGAAGATTGCTGGTCCCATTCATACAACATGGCTGATAAAGCATTCTGATTATATAGAAGGCAAACAATTCAAGGATAGCCAAATAAAAGGACTTTTTTCCTCATGGACACATACTCATTTGTTCAAGGCACTTGAATTGGCTTCATGTGTGTTAGAAGATAATATACAGTACTCTTTAACATGTAGTATACTGAGCGAAGGAATTGCTTCACCTTTAATTAACAAAAAACTAAACCAAATGTTTTAGTATAGACATCGCCTCACCAGAGAGGATCTTCTAATTCACGCTATTGCAAATAAAATAAGAGGTAATGACAGAACTATGAGAATTGGGATTACTGGTTCTAGCGGATTTCTTGGTTCTTCATTAATACCATTTCTTACCACTAGAGGTCATCAAGTGGTGCGTTTGATAGATATACTTCAAATTCTAATGATAATAACAATTCGAATTTGAAAAATGTCAAAGCCATTCAATGGAATCCTTCAACAGCGATTTTGATTGACAAAAACGGCAATGACAACATGGATGCCGTAGTCAATCTTGCTGGAGAAAACATATTTGGAAGGTGGACAAAGGAAAGGAAAAAGAGGATTTTCGATAGTAGAGTAAATACTACCAGATCTTTGTGTAAGCTACTATCATCCATTGATAAACCACCTAAAGTACTTGTTTCCGCATCCGCAATAGGATATTATGGAGACAGAGGTGATGAGGTAATAATCGAGGAAAGTCCTTCTCCATCTTTCTTATCTTCTAACTCTTCTTCTCTATCACCGCGTATTAATTTTCTGTCGGATGTTTGCAAGAATTGGGAAGAAGCTACTCAAGTAGCCAAAGAATCTGGCATCCGAGTAGTAAATTTGAGGATAGCCACAGTTTTGTCATCTTCTGGTTGAATGCTAGCAAAAATTCTTCCCATTTTTAAGTTGGGTTTGGGCGCAAGAATTGGAAACGGTAATCAGTATATGAGTTGGATCGCACTAGATGATTTACTTGGACTGATCCTCTATGCTATAGCAGATGAATCTATTGCTGGTCCTGTTAATGCGGCATCTCCAAATCCTATCACAAATGCAATTTTCACAATGACATTAGAAAAGGCTTTGTCACGACCTACAGTGTTATCTATTCCTAGGTTTATAATAAAGTCAGCATTAGGAGAAGAATTAGCCAATGCTGCAATCCTATCAAGCTCACGTGTTATTCCCAAGCGCCTCATAAAAGTAGGATATAAATTTCGTTTTCCATGTTTGGAATCCGTGTTACGACATACTATTGGAAAGACCAGTTCATCATGAAAGATCAGTAATTGACGCTTAAAATCTTACTATATAATTTAGAGAATGTTATTTGTATCAAATAAACCTAGCATTATGCTGCTGGCAATTTCAATTGATACAGTAGGAACAAAAGGTGCGATAATACAGTACAATCTATTTGTAGGTACTTTTACATTACTACTAAATTGGTTATTACTATCTAGCACGCGACGGTAAAGGAGCAAAAGATTAACAGCAGCAGGAATGGAGACAGATCAAGAATTTAGACTGTTCAGGACAAAAATGGATAAAGAAATAATCTACTGTTTTCATTTCATCATTAATACTATTGGTATATTTGCCAAATCCATCATTAGCCAATAGCAGCTTCCAGATATCAAGATCAAAGGCGATAATCATACAAATGAAGTGCCTGCACAATGAAGGATCGGTGCAGGAACTTGAATGTTGTTGTTGGTCAATCTCAAACTCCGACTCGCAGCAACTTACCGAGTCAGTTTTCATATACTAAGTCAGTCAGTCAATACTACAATCATTAAATAGTATTATTAAGTAAAGGCACTATGTCCAAAATAAAGATAAAAGCATATGCGCATAATAAACAACCGCCTGCTTTTAGTGTGGTTTATCCTGTTGTAATAGAAGAACCAAATCAACTGAAGGTGGTGAAGGCCTTATGATAAACAGACCATTTTCAACCGATGCTCTTTTAGATTTTCATCAGTTCCTTCCAATATTAGACGAAATAGGTCCTACGAATGGTAAGTCAGAAGAGTGCATTTTGCTACTCTTGGCCAAGAAATGGGGTACATCACTTGAATACACAAAAAGAGGATGCCATTAACCTCCATAGGTCTCTAAGGGGAAAGATCGAAATACATAATCGAGTTTCCATCGATACAGGTTTAGGTCATGACGAAGAAGAAAAAGGAACACTTGGATTAATTTATACTCCAGGAGTAGCATCTGTAGCTCAAGAGATAAGTAAAAACAAAGAGTTAATCTATGATTATACCTCAAAGTGGAACAACGTAGCCATAGTGTGCGACGGAACAAGGGTTCTTGGTCTTGGGGATATTGGCCCAGAAGGAGCACTCCCTGTAATGGAAGGAAAGTCTGTTTTGTTCAAGGTCCTAGGGAATATTAATGCAATTCCATTATGTATATCTACACAAGATAAGGAGGAAATAGTCAGGTTTGTCAAGGCAATCGAGCCATGCTTTGGAGCAATAAATATTGAAGATATAGAATCACCCAAAGTTTTTGATATAATAAAGAGACTCAGAGATGAGCTCTCAATACCGGTGTTTCATGATGATCAGCATGGTACAGCTGTAATCACTTTGGCAGCACTGATAAATTCTCTGAAAATAGTGAATAAAAAAGTAGACAACATAAAAGTAATAATAGCAGGAGCTGGCTCTGCTGGCTATGGTATTTTCAAGATTCTAAAAGAAGCAGGCTGCAAAGACATCATAGTAACGGATAGCAAAGGAGCAATATACGAAGGAAGGAAAGACATTGTAACCATCAATTCTGGGAATTTAGACAAGCAAGAAATAGCAAGAAATAGCAACCCCAACAAATTGCAAGGAAGTTTAGAAGAAGCAATTAGGAAAGCAGATGTTTTCATAGGGGTCTCTGGCAAAGCCGGACTTTTAACTGAAGCTATGGTGCAATCAATGAATCCTGATTCAATAGTGTTTCCGCTTAGCAACCCAGATCCTGAAATTCTTCCGTCAGATGCTCTCAAAGGAGGTGCAAGAATTGTAGGCACTGGGCGATCTGACTACCCAAATCAAGTAAACAATGCTGTAGTATTTCCATCAGTTCTTAGAGCTTTGTTAGACACTAGAGCAAAATGGTTAGATGAAAAAATCCTTGTTACTGCATCATATGCAATTGCTTCGCTAGTTGAAAAAACTCACTTAAAGGAGGATTATATAATTCCCAAAGTAAATGACTCAAGAATTCTTCCAATTGTAACAGCGACTCTAAAAAAAGCAATTAAAAGCACACTCAAAGAAGACAACAACAGCTAAATCAAAACAGATAGAATTGGATGGATAAGAAGCAGAAGAATCTGACACTTTACAACTGTTATATAGAAGAAGATGCTGGGATACCTATTCAGTAGCCATTAAACCACTCCCTTCAATAGCCATTACTTTGTTAAAGCAGACCCTGCCTTTATCCTAGGAGGCACCAAATGACAAATAGAAAATTTTTTATTCATAACTTTCTATGGAGTTATTTTATTCTTCACAAAAGAATTAGTAGGCAAAATTATTCATCATCCTTATCATCACTAGCAACTGCTGCTATAGCAGCGGCAATAACAGTAGAAGCACAAGATAACATATAAGGTATACAATAATTGTGTTGTTGTAGTCGTTGCTGCTACTGCGCTGCTGTAGCAATGGCACCGAATAACACGAGATCGTTTCGTATGCATCCTTAAGATGATTGTTTTGGATTTATGACCTGGTAAATCACCAAATATCATAATGGGTATCTAAAAGTTAGTATTTTACTTTAGTAAGTCACCTTTTGATAAATCATAACATATTTTTACAACAGTTTGATTCGTTATAGAATATGATAACGATAAGGACAATAGTAGGAATAATTTGGTTGTTTACATCTATGGTCGCTGCATTAGGATTAGTACCAGCTTTTGCATTAAGCCATTACCAACTTGGTTATAATGATGGCTGTGCTGGAAGAACTGTACCAGGATCTCATACGGCTGATTATGAAAGAGGCTATACACATGGGCAAGAAGCCTGTCATCACAGCGCTGCCAGTCAAGGCCCTAGTACGGTAGTAACCAGACAGCAAGAAGTAAAAACGCAGACTTCAACATACCAAATGGGATACAACGATGCATTCTATAACAGATATGGTGGAAGTCTCAAGCCCGGGCATCATACAGAAGGATATATGAATGGATTTAATACTGGATTGGCAGCAAGAAACAGTGGTCAATCCAGCTTAAAGAGCTCAAGTGCCTTTCCATGTGAAGGAGGAACAGGAGTAGAATATTGTAGTGGATATCATGATGGAGCAGTACAAGCTGACAGAGACGATGCAGAGATGTCCAAAGGAACAGGATCGGTTGACGTCAATAAACATCTTCCATGTGTTAATAGCATTCCAGACTATTGCAGAGGATTCATTAAAGGATACAATGATGAGGCTGATATACTTGGATGATAGCAAAAAATACCAAGAATGCATTTGATATTAAGGTGTAAAATACAGAATGGAATGGTCTTTGCAGACTTTGTGTGGCTTTACTTGGAGTCTCAACCTGATAACAGGTACTGATACCACAGAGAAAAGTGGTAGGAGCATGATCATGACAAATTATGTACAATATTTGTTAAAAAAGTATTTTTAGTTACTATATTATGGTAAACATAAAGATGTTGTGTTATCTAGCCATAATCTCACGACCCATTTGAAGCAGAACCAGCAAAAAGTACACCGGCTATAACTGGAAAGATTTTTGCTATTTTCTTTAAGCTATATCCAATCAGAAACGCTGCTATAGCATCAAATCCAACAGTACTCCGAAATGGGGGTTAATCACAATTTGCTCATCTCTTTCACCTACTATTTCTTCTTAGATAGTTTTATTAACCTGATTTTAATAGTGTTCATATTTATAATTCTTAACTCTGATATGGCTGTTGCTGCCTTCTTTCAATTTCCTGCATCCTTGCTACCAAAGACATAAGCTGATCTGATAGTTGTGCTATGGCATCATCGTTCACCTTGTCACGGTTTCTCAATGATTCGTTTATTTCATCTAGTTCTTCTACTTTGTTTGTATATCATCTCCTTGACTTTCCAAAATACTTCTGCTTTTTCAGATTCATTCTTTGTCCAATACGTAGAACCAAAATATATGCATATACGATAACTGCATTCTATCTTGGTCTTTTAGGTTGACTCTTTTTCGCTACTGCCCAATCAGACAAATATTACGAAAACGATACCAGAATACCCTCTGGTTTCCATCAAGCCTAAATCAATGCTAGACCAACTATGCACTAATCTATATCATAGGGTAAAGGTATCTAGAGGAATGTCCTATAATTGCAGACCGAAGGCAGCGGGTCATTCATTGACCATGTATTACTCAAATTACAAAATTAAGCATATACATTCAGGTCAAATGTAAAAGAAATTGCCCTCAATATTCTACTTTAAAGTGACTAGTTGTTATATACTAGCCAATGGGTTATGACCTTATTGAAACTAAATCCTGTATTTGGCCTTGAACCTCAAGCTTTTATGCTTATTAGCAAGTGATTTGTGTATGCCAAAAGGATAGGATTGACTTTATACAGAAATCGTCCATAATATTTTAAAAAATATAGATACACATCATAATAGTGGTGATGTTGAGAGGTAAAAAAGTAGAATTTGGAAAATGAATAATAGAGTGAACAATTTATGCTATGCTCAGACCTAAAATTACAAAGTTTTTGCAAACAATTACCCGAAGTAAGGCAATAAAGGTATGAGCATTCTTTTTTGTATATCTTTTACTATTTACACAACATTTCTCTGATGCCGATAACAGTCACTTAGTATTTGCTTAGTTTTTAACTCTCCATCTCTAATAGAAGCCTTTATAGTATCTATCGAAAAGTCTGCATTTTCATATAAATCTGGAAATGGCTCATCTCTGGATATATAATGTAGACTTTTTATCTGTGCGCCGTGCTCCTCTGCTATTTTCTTGTATTTTGTTTTAATCTTTTCAAATTTCTCTTTGTCTTGTACGTTTTCTAAATCGAAACGATCTTCAATAACATGATAAAGTTCATTAATGAATTCAAGATAATAGGTTATAGCTTTAGCCAGTTTTTTATTATGTAGAGTTTTATCACAGAACATTATATCTCTTGTCCTATGCTCTACCTCTAACAAGTTATCTGGAAGCTTCTCAGAATACCTAGGGTAATTTTCTACAAGAAAAACTCGTTTGTCTTTAGCTGGTGAAGCATCTATTACCTCTCTTAATGGGGTATTGCTAAGCAAGCTCCCATCCCAAGCATATATTCCTTTTTCCACTTCCACCCATCTAAAGTAGTATCTTGGATAGCCAGTCGTTGCTAGTATGTGCTTTGAAGTTATTTGCTGTTTTGAACTATCAAAAATTAACGGCTCTGAAGTCAATACATTAACTGCAGTTATTATCAACCTTGCATTAGGCCTACCATTAGGTTGTAGTCTATTATAATCGATGTATTTTTCAAGCGTGTTTATTAATGGAGAATGGTCATATAAGTAGGTCCATTCTAACGGTGTAAAATACTTTGGATCAGTAAGAGCATATTCAGGTCTCCATCTGGGCATAAAAACTTTGTTATTCCCATGGATTGCTGCATTATAAAATGACTGTATTGATTTAATTTGTGAAATATGCGTTATTGCTGAATGAGCTGCTATATTAGAGGTAGAAGTAGTGTTAGTACTACTAGTAATTCTTGACATCGGGTATCCACGAGCTAAAAATGATTCAAACTCATTCTTTAATTCTAAAATTGTTTTTAATCCATTTATAAACGGTGGATTCAAATTTGTATTACTCTTGATGATACTGCTGCTTCCTTCTCCTAGTTCTAACCAAAATTGCTCTAGGGCCTTTTCAGGATGGTCTTCTTCTTTTCTGCTGCCTGCTATTATAGAAGCATTTAGCCCTCCAATCGAGGTACCTGCAATTATATCCAATTTTATATTGCTGCTCGCAAGGGCTTTGAAGACTCCACAGCCAAATGCACCTAAAGAACCTCCACCTTGAAGTATAAGGACATTCTCAATAGTATCTGACATATTTGGTATTATCCATATTGTTAGTTTTTGATAAATGCGCTCTCATGGGAGGTTATATAACTTTATTCTACGTGATGTTCGTAATTTAATTGGTCATAGAACCTTACTGACTTTATATTTACAAATTCAAGCATACCAAATCTAGATAGTTCTCTACCAAACCCACTATTCTTTACTCCTCCAAATGGGACGCGAGGGTCCGAGACCACGACATTGTTCACGGTAACTATTCCTGATTGAACCATTGACGATAACCTTTCTGCTTTCTCTAAATCCTGAGTCCATATACTTGCACCAAGACCAAATTTAGAATCATTTGCAATTCTAATAGCTTCTTTTTCATCATCAACTGTGATTACTGGAGCAACAGGACCAAATACTTCTTCCTGTGCTATTTCCATATGAGGTAATACATTCTTAAAGATAGTTGGAGCAAAGAAGTAACCCTTGTTTTTTATTCTTTCCCCTCCTCCTGTAAGAAGTTCAGCTCCCTCCTTGACAGTTCTATTTACAATACCTTGCATGTTCTCAAGACTTTTAGCATTGACAAGAGGTCCAATATCCGTATCCTCTGATAGTGGGTCGCCTACTTTGAGTTTTTCAGTCTTTTGTACAAACTTTTCGATAAAATCGCTTGCTACTTTTTTAGTAACAATAAACCTTTTTGATGCTATACAGCTTTGTCCACAATTAATAAATCTACCTTTCACAGCACCTGTCGATGCTTTTTCAATATCTGCATCATCACATACTATGAAAGGATCACTCCCACCTAATTCTAAAACGGTCTTCTTTAGGTGTGAAGTAGCTCTCTGTGCAACTTTAGCGCCTACTGGAACACTTCCGGTGAACGTTACTGCGCTAATGCCATCTGCGTCTATAAGTGTCTCTGCAGAGCTAGAATCTCCTGCAATTGTTTGAAAAACTCCATGCGGTACTCCAGCTCTATCAAATGTTTTTTCAATTTCTATCCCACATTGCATTGTTGCGCTTGCAGGTTTTAGTACTATTGTGTTACCAACCATGAGTGAAGGAGCTGCAAATCTTAGTCCCTGCCAGTAAGGAAAATTCCAGGGCATAATACTTCCAATTACACCGAGTGGTTGAAATGTTATGATACTTTTTCTTGCATCTGTATTAACAACTTCGTCATTTGCAAATATTTTTCCATGATCTGCATAATATTCTGCTGTCCATGCACATTTCTCTACCTCTGACCTTGATTCTTTAATTGCTTTTCCCATCTCCTTTGTGGCAGTTTTGGCTAGATTTTCCTTATTTTTTCTGAATTCTTTAGCAAATGCATAGAGAAAATCTGCACGCTTATCAATATCTTCTTTCCATTCCAAGAATGCATTTCTTGATTTCTTTACTATATCATTTAATTGCTCTTTGCCAATTAATTCATACTCCTCAAGAACCTCTTCTGTGGCTGGATTGATTGTCTTTAATTTTTTATCCATAGTGCCTGATGCAAGTGATAATGACGAGTCTTTTATAATATCTTTGTTCATGGGTTGATTACTCCTCTACCAATGATCTTGCCGTCCTTTAATTTGTAAAGTGCTTCGGTAGCTTGCTCAAGCTTAAACCTTTCTGAAATGACTGGTTTTATTACTCCTCTCTTTGCTAATGATACAAGCTCTACCAGTTCACTAATACTTCCAGTATATGATCCAATTACCTTGTAAGCTCTAGTTGGCATTGCAATTAAGCTAAGTTTCAGTTCACCGCCAAATAAGCCTACCAAAACTAACCTTGCTCTTCTTCTTAGTAATTGCAGGTCAGTTTCTACTGTTTTTGATGCATTAACAAAATCAATTGTTGCATCAGCACCTAATTTGTCAGTCAACTCCATGACTGCTTTTACAGGATCCTCTTTTTTTGAATTTATAGTAATATCAGCACCATTCTTTTTTGCGACATCTAATTTCCGATCGTCCAAATCCATTGCAATTATCTTGGCTCCCGTAACTGCTTTGGCAAGTTGTATGGCCATCAATCCTAATCCTCCCGTACCAACAATTACGACATTATCGTCTGGCTTTAGATTGGCGTTTTTTACTGCTCCATATGCTGTAAGACCAGCACACGATAAAGGTGCACTTGTATCTGTATCCATTTCATCTCCTATTTTCACTAGATATCTGTAGTTTGGAACCAATACGTGATCTGCATAACCTCCATCAGTGTAGATGCCCAATGATCTAGGTTTATCACACAGATTTTCTTCACCAACCCTGCAAGCAGGACACATTCCCTCGCCTATCCAAGGATATACCAAAACTTTTTCATTTTTACTAAATCCTTCGACTTGCTCACCAAAACTATCCACAATACCTGCAATCTCATGTCCTGGTGTAAGAGGATATTTCACACCTCTATCTGTAGTTTTTAATGGTTGCCCTCCTATACCTTCATAATAACCTTCCCATACATGAACATCGCTATGACATACACCTGATGACTGAATTTTGATTAGGATCTGTGTACCCTTTGGTTTTGGCGTCTGAAGATCTTGTACCTGTAAAGGTTCATTTAATTCAACTATTCTAGCAGCCTTCAATACCTATTATACACCTCTTCTTTTATTATCTGCTGTTTGGAAATTTGAAAATCTTTCGGTCTGTGTTTTTTCTTGCATAGCTCCAGTTAAATCTTTATATAGATCACTGCTATTGTCTTTGCATCTTTGTCTAGATTCTAATTCTACTCCATATTTGTTATTGTAGTCAAAAGTAAATGATTTATTTGCCATGATAGGAAAGCTAGTTAACTCGTTAGTATCGTTATTACGAGGACACATGTTGTCTATGGGTATTCTGCTCTTATCAAGAAAAGTTACACACCAATAACATTTATCACATAAAATGAATATCGGTGGTGACGGTGATTGATGATGAGTACTCATGCATGCAATATAGATGTACATTGACAATATTTATTCATGGTAGTATTAATTGATTGAGTTGGTATTTCAAAGCTTAGTCAATAAGTTATAATTTACTGGCCATCTCTGCCTTAAGACATTGTTTGTATGCCTAAATGATCTCCAGAAAGATTACTATTGCTCTAGTAACGTTTCTATAAATTAACATCCATATATAGATATTATTATTATTATCTGATCCCTGATCTACTGGTAATAGTCAACGGTTCTCGGTTGATATTAGCTATGCACTTAGGTATGTGATCACCACTGATTTAGTTTAGTAAATAATACTAACTTAGCAGCGTCATACTGCCTATTTTAAATTAGTCATTTTAGCTCTAGAATAAAAGAAGTAGGGAAAATATGCACAACGAGTGTTCTGATATGGAACAAGATACTAAAATATCTCGTTTAGAGTTGAGACTCCTAGGAGCTATTGCTATCGGATATTTCACATACCGAGTCGGATTCATTAATAGTCTATTTGGAAATGATAGCGCGGCTGATTGCGGTGCAGAAGGATGGGCAGGAATTGTACTAGAAGACATTCACTACAAAAGAACAATGGCAAAACTTGAACTAGAGAACATGAATAGTCAGATTGCCCAGATGAAGAGATATCTATAACAAAAGGAACCAGTTATCCTATTTGAACTATGACATTTAAGTATTACAAGGACACATCCATAGGTAACAAAAAATTGAAAATAAACCTACTACAACCCATGAATGGTGCACACACAATACTGGCTGAATAGTGTTGGTAACAGCAGCAGCAGATTACATAACTCATGATGCAGGAGATTGTAGTGTTCCTCCTCCTTATCCAATTATTTCTCTGTTTATGAAATTCTGAAAAGCAGGATTGAACCATCTATCGGTCTCTATTTGTTTCCATGTTTCGTTTATCGTCCCCTTTCGAAAACAGTTTCTCATCCACTGCAACCAACCAGCCCATTCATTATCATCAAGCACTTTTCTTTGACGCATTGCGTGTGCGTGAGCGCAAGTCCACAGGATATAAAAAGAGAATGCCACTTCTCTTTTGTCCGTATAATCATGTGCATCTATCACTCGTACTATCGAAGGGTCCTCCATGGCCAGCTTAGCCATGTCGTGAAATTTTTCATCCAAATCATTAAGAACCCTTGTTTCTTGGTCAATCGACAGGGCTTGTATTTGTCTCTTCGAAAAATAGAGTGTCAATACCATGGTTCCTACTATTCCAATTGTTTGTGCTAAACTAAGCATGTCAGAAAATCCTACTATTCCTTCAACCATGTGTTTAGGAAAGTGTAATTTTGTTATAAAGTTTGGAATCTAAGCATTGTGAAAGTTTTGCATCCAGAGAGAAGTATCAACGCATAGCAAAAAAGCTGACTACACTTTACACAATCCGCTATTCACGAGTAGAATTAGTGGACGAAGAAGAAGAACAAGAGTAAGACGATGGGATAGAAGTCGGAGTATGCGTAAACCCAGAATGAGCTTCAAGCCATGAATAAAGATCTGCTAAAACATATGGTTGTATAGGTCCTATAGACGTCGACCATTCAGACGAGGGATAAAACAGATGACCTAGATTTGGATATGTAAACAGACTATGGTTTGGATGCCATCTTTTTGCTCCAGAGATTTAGGAACTATTCGCATGAGAGCTTTATATTGATGATGATGTTTCCATTTTTGATATACTCCATAGCTCTTTCAATTATGCTTTTTTCAAATAGTGAATGTACATGCTTTAGTCTTAGAGAATTGCAAGCTTCTTCAGGATACCATGATCAGTCATCATCAGAATATACAATAATATGTTTGCCATAAAGTTGAATAAGATCTAAGAAATGATTCAACAAATAGCATATTCCCATGTTCCTTTGCTATGATTCTATATCAGATGCGAACTTAAATAAACTTGTTCATTCTACCAAAATTAAAGGATATCCAATGATTGTTAGCAGCGAGAGATTGAAACGCGCAATCCTTACTGCTTTAG
>JAFAQB010000156.1 GCA_019246625.1 Nitrososphaeraceae archaeon | reverse complement strand
ATTGGTTTTCTCTTTGTGTCTTTACTAATGAAAACCTTCCTTTTAACTTCTGTCCAAACAAAGTAAAGGTAATTTTGCCCTTGGTAAACTGATCGGAGATTTGTTGGTCGGAAGTGTAGCTGCCTGTATCCCAAACAATTATGGTTCCTGCTCCATAGCTTCCTTTTGGAATTATCCCTTCAAAAAGCAAATAATCTAAAGGATGATCTTCAGTTAATATTGCTAGTCTCTTTACTTTGGGATCAAGAGAGATGCCTTTGGGTACAGCCCAGGATTTTAATACATCTTCTGTCTCTAGTCTAAAATCATAATGTAGATTTGTTGCGTCATGCTTCTGTACCACAAATCTAACTTCGGATCTTTTTTTAGTATTGTTTTCCTTTGCGTTTGTTCCAGCAGGTTCAGGAGTTTTCGTAAAATCTCTTTTTTTGCGATACTGCTCTAACATTTCACTTCTTTTTCAATGAATTTAATATTGATCTTTATTATTTAATTTATCAAATGAGAATTCTTTGCCATTATCAGAAATTGTGTAAATCTTGAATATCGAAAAGCCGAAAAGAGACACAGCGATTATATACTTGAAGACATATATCCCAGTAAACGTATTTCTATTGATTTAATAGCTTGAAAAAGTTTAACCCATAATATTATTTTGAGCTTGGTAAGGTTCGATTAAAAATCAAAAACTTCAGAAATCTCTTATGAGGTTTGACATATAGTTTCAAGTTTCAAACGTTATTTCACAGCAATCAAACTCAGAATAATACGGGAAGAGTCTAAGTATGTGGTTCTACTGGAAGTAATAAGATACCCTTATTAGAAAAGATCCTTGAAAATCCTAAAGTTAGACGTATAATAGAGTAGACAAAGTATAAAAAGAATATTCTCCTGTAAATACTCATGGTATACCGAAAAGACTTACAAATCAGCCTAAAACCATTATTCTCGGCGTTACTTTTATTCATAATAATATCTGTTTATGGAATAGGACCATCTATAACGTTTGCACAATCTCAAAATAATCCAAATCAAATCAATCCATCAGTGTTAACCAAAACACCCCATCCCAAAATATCTTCAAATGCAACAAATCAACGTACTATAGTTTCTAATACGACCCAGATGCCTTTAACATCAAGATCGTCATCATTGCTATCCAAAACACCCCACCCCAAAATATCTTCAAATGCAAGTACTGCTTCATTACCGCAAGTTAAGGCAGTAGCTCCCAAAAGCATAACCAATTCATCTGAGTTGTCCAAAACACCTCATCCAACAGTATTATCTAATTCAAGTAAATAATTTGATGCTATTTTAAATTATTTTTAACTGTAAAAACGTTGGGAATTCTATAAAAAGAAGACCATCCTCTATATAGTCGAAAACCAAAGCATAAAACTTCCGCCAATCAGAAGAAAAAGAAGAATTGTAGATGGATAAAATAGGCCTTGCCAAGGCTAATAACTTCATCATCTAAAGCAGCCATTACAGTATTTGGAAGATACTTGTTATAACATGGACTACTAGGATGTTTGAGATAAAGATTTTGTTCTCTAAGACATGAATATTATTATTATCATAGTATTAAACAAGCTTATAGACATTAGCTGATGGATCTACTTCTACTTTTGTGTTGTTACATTAATGAACCATTGAATTCTAACAGCTTCGATTTGATGATGACTTGACAGAATAATATTCAATAATAATAAAGGATATTCTCCTGAAACTACACAGCTTTTACTGTGGAACGCTACAGCATTGTGAAGAAGTAAACAACTACGTAATCTAATAGACTCAATTAGACGTGATATTTATTGTTGGTAAGCACACTATCTCCATTGCCCCAATAAAATACCTAGATCTGGATCGAATTCTAATTTAGACTTGTATGCTATGCAGTTTGTCTATTGTTGGTAATCCACTCAGACCAACTAACAATTCCTAGGTCCTGTCTTCGCTCCTTGTCATCTAGCATTGTGAGGTACTCGATTAGATGACCATCAGGATCCCGAAAGTAAATTGCTGCTGCAGGCATCCATCCGATCACACTAGGCTCCAACGATTCTTTACCAAAGAAAGACAGCGGCATGATCCCTTGATCTTTCAGTCGCTTTGGTGCCTCTAAGAGATCGTTAATTGCTGCTACCTCAAATGCAACATGAAGATTAAGACCTAATGGCGCTCTACCAACCGACCATAGTCCAAGCATCGAGTGTCTAGAAGAAGGAGATGAATGATCTCCTATCCAGAAGAATGCAGCATTGCGTTCCGATACCTCAAGTGCTAGCTGAAGTCCTACGATATCTCTATAAAATGCAATAGATCGCTGCATATCACTTACAGTCAGATGCGTCTCAAAGAGTCCGTGTAATGGAACGTGTTTACTCATAATAAGCTAGCTACACCACTGTTTGTACTTAAACATAAACATCTCCGAAAGTTACCTTCTGTATCTCTTTAAGTTTCCTTCTATATCAGGTGGGATTTTAATAAGAGCTTTAGAGTGAGTCTTCTGGATTAATCGAAATTCGAAAGGATCTAAATGGCAGAAAGGTGAATACTACATACGCTATAACAGAGAAAGGCGATAAGAATTTTTGGAGTTTTCGTCAGTATATATTAGGGATATTGTCTTGAGTTATATTTATTATTGCATAATAGATAGGGCTAGTTATGAATCTAAATGGAGATATCCAACTAAAATTAAATAGTATTGTTTGCTATTTATATCATGTTTTAATTACTGATTATTAGTAGCTGGCTAGATTATCAACTATGAATATATTAGAATTTGCAGGTGAGGTTGTCCTTCTCTCTACGTCTGGTGTGCTATCTCCTGGTCCTCTATTTTTTACTAATCTTATTTATGGAAGTAGACAAGGTTCTCATGCAGGAATTAAGATTGCATATGGTCATACAATCGTTGAGTTACCATTAATTATAATACTAGCATTGGGTCTGTCTAACTTTTCATACCTTCATCTGACAAGTAAAGAAAACCTAAAGATAATTGGTTTGATAGGAGGGGTTTCGATAGTACTATTTTCATTAATACAAGTTCGTAGCATTACGAAAAGAAATGCCGTCGAGTCAGCAGCTGATGCTGTTAACAAAAAAAATTATTTTTTTAAAATCAATAGCAAAAGAAATGAACCAATCATATTAGGAATAATCTTTAGCGCTTTAAATCCCTTTTTTCTAATTTGGTGGTCAACGATAGGGTTAAAATTAATCTCTGATTCAATCATATTATTTGGTGTTGTCTTAGGTATTCTATGTACATTCTTATTCCATATATGGATGGATTATGCTTGGTTAATGGTCACATCATATATGATATCTAAAGGTATATCGATATTGAAGACAAAGTTCTATTATGTCTTATTTTTGGTGTTGAGTATTGTACTTGCTTTATATGGATTATATATAATAGTGTTAAATATAGTGCAAGCAATTGCATTATGATGGTTTTCAATCAGCTATAGCAACTAGTACTTTTGAACTGCTTTGTTGCATAACTACACTGGATGTATTATATGACTTCCTTTCATGCTCTATTTTACGATAATGAACAGGTTGTATAGTGATGCTTTTAGTATTGTCTCTTTGACCATGTTTGGAAATTTCTTCGCCGATACATATTCTCCAAATGCTCTTTTCAGTGATGAGAATACTGTTTCAGCAGCCATCCATCTAGATCCATATTTAACTCTAGCATTCCATCTTTCAAAATTCTTTAGCTGATTAAGTACAACTCTCTTTCTTGGAAGGCAACCTACTGATCTGCCATACGAATCTGATACCATTAGATATCATGGATAGAAATTGGTTTCGTATTACTGTGGGCCAATCCTTCAATCACTAAGATATGACAATCACTTGACAATTGACACTATAACCATAAGTCAAAACAGATATAATCTGTTTACTATTATAACATGTGCGTTATATTCTAGTTATAGAACGGTGATCCAATAGAACCATCATCACGCAACGTATGATGATGACAGAAAAAGGCAAACTTTGGACGAATAATTTGCCATGTTGAAGATATAGATATTTAATTCTTATAGATACATGGCTGCGTAGAAAACATCAAATTAATGGCAAGGTTAGTTAGCCTATGCGTGTTGTATGCTATGCATCTGAAAGATAACTCTCTGTTCTGCATCCTTATCAACCTTGATGTAATATATTCTCCAAATAGCCTTTTTATGACTAATATTATTATAGTTTCATCCTTGTTCCGCTGAAAGTAGAGTGAGTATGTTACAATATCCACGTTTCATTTGTTTTCTGTGTCTTCCTTGTGTTCTCCATATCGGAACACGGTCATATCGAGTTGGTATTATGCTGAACCCATGTAATAGTTCTCTAACCAGAACGTGGTTCTCTTCACTGTCGTAACCCTTGTCACCTGTAACCACAGATAGTGGCATAGTTTCAGATGTCCTTCTTATAATGGGCTCGAAGTCCACGTTATCGTGTCTTGTTGTTGGAGCTCGTCTTATCTTTATGTTACAGATTATCTGTTGGAGTAAGTCGGCACCTATAGATAATTTGGTATATTATTTCCTTCTCCTCAGTTTAGCTCTTTCAGTATAGTATTCTGATGCATGTGTCACCTTGAATCCAGTTGAATCTATACCTGCAAATATGTGTCTAGTACCTGTACCTATGATGAATGAAGAAATTACTTTTCCAAGCAGTGTATTATTGATTCTATCTGCAAACTTTTGCAATGCAGTAAAATGAGGTATACGTGGTAATTGTAGAAACAACCTAAGGTAATAGGCTTCAATCAGCCACTCGACAAACATCCTGTAACTCTTACCTTCATACTGTCGTACAGTAAGCAAGACCATATGCTGCCATACGCTAAATAGATGGTTGCTCTTTCGATGAAAAAACAGTGGTATTCGTGAATTTCTTAAAACGCGATATATTGCATTTGCTAGTCTAACATACTTCGATTCCTTCAGTATATATCCATAGTCTGCTATGCTTCTAGAAAGCTTTGACGGAATCCATCAAAAGCATGTTTTCTACAAAGCCAAATACATTAACTCTTATTATAGGAGCAACAATAGTATTTTGAATTTGATATCATTTGAAAATGAACCTCTACTGCTGCATGAGGCGAAAGGTACTTTTATGTAAGAAAATCAGGTGAATATCAGCTTTCATTTGCAAAACCTGTCCGTAATAAGAAGAATCAGGTCAAGGTTAGTATCATATGAATCTATAACAGGCACCTGACACCAACTATGCTTTTTAGTTTGGAGTTTTAGAAGATTGTAAAAAGATTCGATTTAATTTTCAGCTGCATATTCCTCTGGGCCTGACGTACAATTAGATAGTTGCAATTTGCGCGGGCAATCGCTAGAATCAGTGCCCATAATTTGGAGATTTAAGGATATGAATACCATATTAGGGGCAAAATTTACAAATTTATTACGAACCTCTTAAATTCGAGAACTTTTTTATAATAAATACCATGAATCAAAAATACGTAATCTTTGGAGCAGTAGCTGCTATATTGGCAGTAGGAATCATTACATATACAGCAAGCAACAGCGTAAATGCCCTTTGTAACGGACAGAGTTGTCAACATAATGGCCACAATGGCAACGGCAACGGCAACAATGGTGTAAATCGTGCCGGTGGCGGCAATGCAATTCAAGGCAGTGGTGACAACGGTAACAACGCCGGCGGCAACGGTAACTTCAATGCACGCAACGGCGGAGACTAAGCTTATAAAAAGCATGATGTAGTAGTATATACTCATGTATTTACATGCGTATATACAGACATCTTCTATTTTTTCTTGTCATGGGTTATGAATTGTTAACAAATATGCAAGACCCTGTTGAATAGACCTATCATGTTAAGATGTATTATTAATATGGATTAATTGGGGAAGTTGCGAATCTATTATGTGATATACTGGTTTCTTTAAAATAATCAAAAGAATATAGACCTGTAAGATACTTCGTCAGACCAACTGATTGAAAATGAAATATTTGATGAACGCTTCAATGGTTTAGACACGTACTAATCAAAGGTGCTTCGAACACGATCTGGATCCTGAGGAAAGAACAAGTTATGATGAACGGGCTTTTTTGAAACTTTGAGAGGCGATAGAAGTAGGAAAAAAGAAGAATGTCACTAAATACCTGTATCATATGTTTATGATTTCCATATAGCAGGGTGAAATACCATGAAAAATTCATCCGCTTGAAGTATTATAGGAATATAAAGGAATTGCGGGCAGACAAAATAGAGAAGGAAAGATGATTAAATGGATACATGACTGCCTGTCATCACAACAGTACAAGCGCCCACAAGTGGGAAGTAACTTCCCTTTCAGATGTTGATATAAAGAAAAAGAACTCAATATAGATTGTCAGTCTAACCTGGGTCCTGTTAAGTTAAGCGTTGTCACGTTTTAATCAAATGAATTAACAGTAAATTTGATGCTGACTCTCGTTGCATTATTATATACATGAAGACAAATAGTAGTCCTATCCAGTTGTAAACATTTTCAAATTACAATCTTCCTTTATGCAAGAATAATAGTCATCAAAGATCTCTGTCCTATCCTTAACATATTCCATAGCTCTTTCGATTATGTTCTTTTCAAATGGTGAGTATAATTTGTGTTCAAGGCCCAGAGAATTATATTGCTTTAAGGTACCAAGGGCCGCCATCTGAATATTATACTGTATATGTATGTTTACCACCATATAATTTTATTATAAGTGATTTAAGAAATAATTCTGTAACAAGCATATTCCTGTGTCTAGATATATAAACGCCGAGAAGTTGTCCGTGAATAGGTTCTAATGCGACCCATAACCACGCTTCGCTATTATAGCCAATCTGTATCTGGGTTTCATCTATTATGAATGCAGGTACCTTTTTTCCTTTTTGATGGATAGATCCGTTTGGGATTGAACTGCTGTTGTATCTAGTACCAGATTGAAACATAGCTCCTATTGGCAAATAAATGGTTCTATATCTTTAGATAGGTACTTCTAAGGCTCAACCCAAGAAAATATAGATATAATAATGCATATTTTATAACATAAGGTTTGGCCCTTTCACGTGCAAACATACCTGATATTGTATAATCAAATTAAGATATAGACGTTATCTTTTGGTTAACTTAACACGACCCTAACCTGGCAAGCCATCACAAGATTAACGTCAGATAGATTTTGTGACTTGGTAATGTTTAGCATATCAAACCTTAAAATGTTATATGCATTTCTTTGTCAATATATTATAGTCCATCGAGTCGATTCCAAAATGCCATATCTTGAATACTCATCGATATTGTCATTTTATTTCATTGCTTTTTAAACTTGGATGTTATAATGGCATAATAGTAAAAACTCAATTTGCAGCAACTGCAGTAACTGCAAAAGTGACTGCAGTAAAGTTAACAGCTATACGTATGAAGGTTTCAGCACTGGAACTTGTAGAAGCTAAAAAGACCGCTTTGTCCTCTATTCGCAAGTCATTTCCGGACATTGAATGATATCATGGAATAAACCCATCTTGTGCTATTGCTGCTTTTACCTTATCACGGAACTCTTCTTGAGTTACTGGCTTTCTAATAATATTGCCTAAGCTTAGACTTGGAAATATACTCGCCAACTCTTCTAATGCATCAATAGCTGATACAAATATTATATTAATAGAATCATCTATACTTTTCATCCTCTGATATAATTGCAATCCATTAAGACCAGGCATCCTTATATCAGTAATCACTAAATCATAGTAAGGACGATTCAAGTTAACAAAATGCTTTAATGCTTCATATGGGTCTACATATGCATCTACATTATAGCCTTCAGTAGCCAAGAATTTCTTGTAAGTAAAGAGTGTGTCTGGCTCGTCTTCTACAATCATGATGTTAAAAGAAGATTTCTCTTGCCGTTGATAACCAGTCTCAACTGACTTTTGCATTAATACATTGTTCATCTGAGGATTAGAATATTCTTTTGTAATGATTGTTTTGATATTGTGGTCATCTATCAGTTTGTCTATAAATCTTTGACGTTCTTCTTTTGAAAACCCATTAAGGATTTCAAATGAATCAATTGCTTTAAGTTTCCAAGAGTTGGCCAATGCGCTTTCAAGTATACGTTGATTATTATAAACTACTTTACCTAATGAAGTTATGAAATACTTTCCATTCTTTCTTTTTACTAAGCCAGCTTTTATAAAATCAGCTATCCTTGAATAGTACTGAGTACGTGTAAGCATAGTTGTGCTTCTAAGAATATCACTATTACTATCACCATTTCCACTAGCGATAGTCCTAAGTAAAGCAAGAGATTTGTCATCGGAAATTACACTCAGAATAGTTGATCTGGAAACTACCGGGGTAGAAATTCTATTCTTATAATTATTATCTTTCAACTTCTTTCATCTCCCAGCATTTTATTCTTCCTATTTGCTCTTTTCTCTTATTACTTTAGAATTTATCCTTCTTTTCATCTAGGATCTTTTGCTTATATCTAATTATATAAAAATATTTCAGTAAATACTCCAAAATAACATAAGAGGGCTGAACTTTACAGATAGCTGTAGTAGTAAGTATAGGTATGAACACGATGATCATAAGGAAAGTCTCTGGGTTTAACCAGATGTAGTTTACTTCTCAAATTGTATTCTATATCACTTGTGATATGTGCAACTGAATGAATACAATCCGAGTCTCCTCTGATAAAAAGGCTACATTTATACATTTTAGAAATACATTATGCAATATTGACTAATCTAAATAATTTATAAAATGCCACCTAATAATTTTTATATATCTATAGAAACTATATAATATATTGCTATATCTTTAACAATATTCTCAAACTAGGAAGAGAAAACAAATGGGATCAAAGGGAAAAAGAGAAAGACGAAAAAGAGAAGGAGGACGAGCGAACATTAGAATACCATCGACAGCAAATATTCTAAAAGCAATTTCTGATGATAAATCTTTAGATCTTTTCAAAATCATTGCTTTTGAAAACCCTGATAGTGATACTCTTTTAAGTAGAACAAAGCTTACTCGTAAGCAATACTATTACAGGATAGCTGATCTTATAAAAGCTGGCTTAGTAAAAAGAAAGTATGGAAAGTATTTTCTAAGTACAACAGGTAAAGTGGTTCACAACTACCACACAATAATAGAAAGTGCGATCAACAATTACGGGGCACTAAAAGCAATTGATTCACTTGAATCAAGTAATAATCTTTCACAAGAAGAATACATTAATGTTGTTAACACTTTAATAGACAACAATAAAATCAAAAATATAATCTTGGGTCTTTAGTTAGTTGTTGCACTTACATACCCAGGTAACAATTTCACTTACAGACATGGGTTACACTTCTGCTAGGAAGTGTATCTCCAATAAAAATAGAAAGAAGGTTCAATCTAATTCATGAACATGAATGGACTGGTAGCAGCACTGTAACTGATATTTGTAAAAAGTATAGTGTTTCTAGGAAGACATACTATAAGAAGTGGAAGAATAGATACAATAACAGCGGCATAGATGGTCTCTATGACCAATCCAGAGTGCCACATGCGATAAAGTACAAGGTAGACAGAGCAACAGAAGAA
>JAFAQB010000053.1 GCA_019246625.1 Nitrososphaeraceae archaeon | reverse complement strand
AGTAGTAGGAGTTATTCCTGCACCCGCGCCACCTGATGAATGGAACTCCTTATTGTAGCATGCGTTTACATCCTGAAGTGTAAGGTTGTGTGTCTTGTTTGCTACCGCCGTAGTGCAGTTAAAGAATTTTGTCAAAGCATGCGCTGGTTGTATAGTTAATACCGTAGATGCTGTTAAGATTCCTAATGCTGCTACAGTAGTAAAGATTACTAATGTTGTTTTGTTATATACTATCATTTTGTGTCTTACCTCCTATCGCTCTTACACGTTACTCCTAAACTCTTTAGAGTAGCAGTCAATAACTTCTGATTTTGATGGCTCTGGTTTACTTCCTCCTGTATGACCTGTTTTCTTTATGCAATTGTAAAATGACTGAATCGTCTTATCGAGTGCTGTATCTCCTGTTCTTACTGGTGTAAGTGGAACTGAGCCACTGCCACTATTACCGCTACTACCATTACTGCTCTTCTTTACTGCTTGTGCTGATGGTATTATGAAATTAGAAACGCTAGTCGATGTTCCAACCGCGAATGCTAAAACAGCAACACTAACTATCGATAATATTGTTGTTTTATTCATGTAGTTAGTTGAACCCAATTATGATATAAAAAAGATAGGAATGCTTTACAGCATGACATTTTAGAGAATATGTTACTATATATTGGTTGAACTAAATTCTTTCTTCTTATTTACCTCTATGATATTCTATAAAAGTAACCTATAAAAAAACACATAGAAATGGATGCACCAAGTCAATATACTTGATCATAGTAACAGTGATGACACAGCACGATCGTACTTAAAATTGCAAGAATAACATTGCTAATCATAGCGTTAGTAGTATCGATCAGTGGAATGTTTGCTGCTGTTGCTGTAATGAATGCAGAACAAGCAAGTGCTGCTGCTGTAAGATGTTCACATCAACAACCTCAACATTCGGATGTGTTTATGAACTGCACACAAAATGATACACCTTTCATCCTACCATTTCCTTAAAAGTATTATTGGGTGTCTTCATAACATCTCGGAAATGCATTAATCGAATAAAGACTATTTATGCACGAAATAAAAATAATAACAAAAATAATTAATGGTAAGTTATACTAGATAAACATCCTCAACCAATTGCAGATATGTTTTCTATCATCACATGCATGGCTTTTGCATGGAAAGTTATTTATCATCATCATCATCATCAAAAAAACATTCAGTTCTATCTTTAATATGCTAAATGAACCTGTCAATGCGATTCTTTAGCTCAGTCCCATCCACAATATGTTTTATTGGTCTTAACCATCTGCAAGCATCGTAGTTATACCAATGAGTTCCATCGGTAGTATAGATTGGTTTGGTTTTTATTTATTTAAAGAACTGGTAGCGTATGAAGATCGTTCTTTCCCTTGTTGATAAATAGAATTAGACTCGATTTCCTACAGTCTAACAATCATAATGACTCATTGTAATCATGCAATGACTTCTTGAGTGGCATAAGATATCAATCAGATAGATTGCATAATTGCACTACAAACTAAAATAGAATAGCAAACACACGCAAATTTGGTTCGTAAGCTAATAACCATAACCAACAATAATTATGTCCATTTATCTTAAGCAGGGTTTCATCATCAACAAATATCTTCTAGACCTTTCGCTTTCCTATTATTATTATTATTATTATCATTATCATTATTACAAATCTATCTGCTAATAATATTATTGAATATTTCTGCATTCATTTCCAAATAAATTAATACATAAATGTTCTTTTATAATTGCCTCTAAAGATTTGCCGACATAAATAAAACTTCTTGAGTTATTAAAATACAAGTAAAGAGCATGTTCTATTATGTATGTATGTATGTATGTATGTATGATCTATCCTAATGCGCTTGATAGTATTCACAATGAATCCATTAGGCGTCCTCATCTTTGGGTCATACTATTGAATATTTGCTTAGGTTAACGGAACCACAAATTCGTAGATTCGTTGTATTGATAAGCTTGAGATCTTCCAAAAGTTTGATGATATATTCGTTGTCGAAGATTATTCAAAGCATCGAGAACCGGTTCTCTAGGAACATTATACGGTGGTAGTAGTCTACCTGCTACCAAGTTGATGACAACCACTGGTAGAAGATGCGTTAGCAGTTATTATTGTCTATCTTAGGTCTATACTGCTGCTACCAGACCATAGCAGTATTGGTTTTGATCTTGAAATAAAATCAAAAAGATAGAGGAGCGCAGGATATACCAGTCCTTCTAGGTTTAAACCCAGGTCTTGGGAACTAAAGTATGCTGTTCGCGTTTGCTTGTATATTATATATCCACATAGCACGATAATTTGTGCTTTATTTATCAAACGACGATAAATTTATTCCGCTACTGAACTATATCTTTAGCTTCAGCCATTAGACTACAAAAAAAGGTAGGTCTGGTGCTGCAAAATATGTATAGTTATAGATAATCTATTTGCCAGTAACATTACTTTCTCCTGCCAATCCTCCAAGGCCAGGTTTGTTAGCTATATTGGCACCCTTGGAAATGATATTTGTATTGTTCCCTTCTATTTGGTTCAATTGGCTAGCGGTTCCAGCACCTTTGGGTCCGCCTTTTACAGTTGCAACAGTAGAAGGTGGTGTGCTAGATTTACCACTGGTAGCGCCGCCACTACTCTTATTAGCACTTGGTTGAGCTCCAGATTTTCCGCCTGAAGCTGCTGAAGCTTTAGTAGCATTTGTCCCAGTAGTGCTAGTAGTACTCTTTTTTGTTGAATTCGTTTGTGCAAATATTGACATTGAGTGAAGGCCCGTCGATGCTAAAACTAGCCCGAGAGCAATTGCAAGTGTCAAGATTATAGATATTGTGTGTCTCATTGTACCCTCTATAATGTCTAATAATAATTATAAAACTTTCATATTTTCTACCATGGATCAAGTCAAAGACATGATATAAAACTAGCCTCAGATTCTAAAAAATGCAGCCCAAAATAAAATATATATGGATACTAAATCCAAATCTCTATAAATCTAACACGAACCAGATAGACTAGCTTTACGAACAGACCTTGGGATTGGCTGATGAATTATTACAACTGATGTAAAACTGAAACACTGGAATGCTCTACTACAAACCCGGGCATTTGAGGATGTGTCACGATGTCTACTTTCTGTAAGGTGGTTTGGATATAACTAAAGTTCTCCACCAGTACTGGCCTGAACCGTGTTAGATCTGCATGGTATCATTTGGATTCGGGCATGCTCACAATAAAATGTCTGTAAGGCCTTTGTTAATAGTAGTATTATCTCGATATAACCACCCATTGTTAGCAAGTGACAGAAAAGTATTCTATGTGCAAGATATAAGGACCGGTTCTCGATGCCTATATGATAACTACAAAAGAAATTTGATGTCCTTTCAGCCAATATGAGCAAGCAAGTTGTAGTCATAAATGGCTGCTAGAATTAATGACTATTTCATGTTGGAGTAATGTTTCTTACCCTGACCTAGTATATATGTCATTAATGGCCTATGACCTATTATTCACGATACTGATTAGTGAAGTCATTGATCATAGCTGAATTAATAAGACAAAAACACCTAGATGCATTGTCGTAAACTAATGGATCTACAACAATGGTGTAAATTAGATGAGCTCATCTATACCTCACAGACAGATGAATAATATAAGCTAGCTAACAGCGACATTTGTTGCAAACACTACTGGAAGATTGAGTTTTGTCCTTGCCATGTCAATTTTTGACGCGATAAC
This sequence comes from Nitrososphaeraceae archaeon, assembly GCA_019246625.1. Taxonomy (GTDB): domain Archaea; phylum Thermoproteota; class Nitrososphaeria; order Nitrososphaerales; family Nitrososphaeraceae; genus Nitrososphaera_A. Next base: position 6,198 of record JAFAQB010000053.1, on the reverse strand, counting down.
ATGAATCCTGATATCTATCGCACTTCTATCAAATCATAAAAGACGGTATTTCAAGCTGTTAATATTATAATCGTATGATTCGTAACTGCTAACAATATTTTGCTTTACTATGTCATTAGGAAAGATTTCTTTTCCATCTAAAATATGTAATAAATATGTATATTCTACATAACGATGACAATTGCTCACTAAGTATGTCCGACATTATTCCTCTCTATTAGTCTCATTTGCATTCCATATTTAGGACGTAGTGTGACAAGGGGCTGGAGTATAACAGGATGCTCTGGAATGATTCTCATTTTCCAACGTCGAGCAATAGTAGCAATGACTAATATTCCCTCCATCCATGCAAACGGTTCTCCTATACACGACCTTGGACCACCACCAAATGGAAAATAGCTGAACCGTGGTCGTTTAGCTTTCTCTGATGGACTCCATCTTTCTGGATCAAATCGTTCAGGTTCAGGAAAATAGCGGGGATCATGATGCATTAAATATTGACTCATTAGAATGGAAGAGCCCGCAGGTATAACATAATCTTTAATTTTACAATCTTTTATGGCCTGGCGACCTATTGCCCATGCTGGTGGATAGATGCGCATCGATTCGGTAAAGACTCTTTCTGTATATTCTAACTTGGGTATATCTTTAACAGTAGGAACAGCATGATCATTCTTGTCAAGTACAGAATCAACTTCTTCGTGAAGCATCTTTTCTTCTTCAGGATTGTGTGAGAGTAAGTAAAATGTCCATGTTAGTGCATTTGCCACAGTTTCATGACCGGCAAGGAAAATGGTAGTTACATTATCTCTTAATTGCTGTTTGTAGGTATTGATGACATTATGAATCCTATTTTTTTTGTTGGCAGGATTATTATTATTATTATTTTCATTTGATGAAATATAGTCATCTGTTTGACCTTGCAGTAATAGGTTTATCAGATCTTTGTGAGATTTATCATCTATATTATGATGATTGCTATTAGTATTTCTATGGCTATCAATTATACGATAAATTATTTTATCTAATTCTCTTTTGGCATGACGAAAGCGTATATTATTTGGTAAGGGTAATTTTTCTATAATCTCAGCAAATGGTATTCTAGCACGATTGAAATATTCTATAAGTGTGGTAACATACTGATCAATTTCTCTAGTCTCTGATTCCTCAATACCTACGTTAAAGAAAGCCTTACAAACAATAGATAATGTCAGATGCATAAATTCCCTATGAATATCTATATTGTAGTAGTGGTCGTCGTCATTCCATTGACTAGATGTACCCAGAGCATAGTCTGTTATAATATTTGAATAGTTGGGAATCTCGTCTGGCTGAAAAACAGGTTGCATTAATTGACGTTGGCTATGATGAAGCTCTCCTTCGCTGGTCAATAGTCCTTCTCCTAATATACGTTTTGCCAATTGTAACCCTCGGCTTTTTATAAAATTGTTGTTTTGAGTTACCAATACCTCTTTTATGTAATCTGGATGGTTGATGAGGTAGATGTGCTGCCCTCCAAATTTAAAGTGCGAAATATCGCCGTATTCTTTTGAAAGATTATACAAAACAGTAAGGGGATCTCGAAGAAAGTTAAAAAATAGACTTAGAGGTAGTCTTGAAGAAGGTCCTGGGGGATAATTAACGGGTGAAGATTTTGCCAAGTCTGTGTAGTTTGGTAATTAATAAGTTATATGAAGATATATAGAATAAATGAATCATTATTATTACAATGAATTCGAACTAACAATTTTTAGAAATTTAATCCAGTTTGAGCACGTAACGTTTCAAATATTAGTCCTATGAAATACTCTAAAATTAGATATTAAGTTAGAATACGTAAAGTACATGAGGTAAATGGAAATGTTCTAATTGTTCTATAAAAAAGTCAGTGGAATAACAGTTAACTTTGCAAAGAGATAACTGATCTATGAGGCATAATAATTATCCTTTTTCGTTAGGTTATCTGAGTGGATCCTTTTTTCTCGATTATCTGTTGTATCTACTACTACTAATGAACAAATGCTTAAATGGGTATTCGATATCTTGCTGCAAGAATTACAACTTATTACCATAATTCATATATTTTGTTGTTTATTGTAATTAACTCATAAAAAGATATCTCTATATTAGATAGAAAAGCAGAAATATTACATTTAGCTACATATAACTGTGATACTTCGATCAGAGGATGATAATGGGAAGGTCAGAGGTACCCTATCGGATAAAATAGGATTACGACCAAAGATAATCGTTTTTGGATCAATTGCTGGATTGATTTCAACTATTGCAATAAGCACATTAATTGTGATGGTAGAAAAAGTGACAGCCATTCCAGCCGGCGCTTTCTACCTTGTCCTTATATCAGCAATTACTCAATCCCATTCATACTCAATTTATATGATTATAGCTGGATTGCTATTGCATTTTGCAGCAGGGAGTCTTGTTGGTGTTATCATGGCAATACCTTTTGCTAGACGAATTTATGCTCAAACGGATACGTTAAGAGGTATCGAGAAATACTCGCCTGCTTATGGCCTGTGCTTTGGCTTTGCCCTTTGGTTGATCTTATTTATTCCTATAACATATTTTATGGTGCTTCCAGCACTCAATAATATTAAACAAGCCCCTGTAATTACACAATACGATCCAACGGGCAGAATAGCGTCACTTGTAATTGATGACGTTTTATATATGCAAAATAGGATTATCATTGGAGCATTAGCATTCAACATGTTTTATGGTCTTCTTACAGCGATAATAATAAATTCACTTTACGCCAAAGGCTTGTACAATAAAAGCTCTTTTGAAGAAGGTATTATTGAGTAAGGTAGTTAAAGACTCGTCGGTTATTAACATCATTATAGCCATTGCTGGTAGAATCAAATTGAAGCGAGGAGCATCCAAAAGAGAACATCATCCGCCACCAATCCTTGATGATTTATTTAGTTGTGGAAGGATCTGCAAATATTGTGGTATAAACATGGATACTGCTGATTTAGAAAGCTTAAAATTTTTTCACGGAACATGCTGGCAAGAATACCGAAAAAACAACGAATTATATCCTTTGCCTGAAAATGTTGGTGATTGTTAATATTGGCTAGGTAACTTACTTTGACTTGCTTTCATAATCAAAAACAAATAATTCAAGGCCATTTGCTTAGATTAGATATGTATTCGGGGCTTTTATACCATATTAATTGAGTTCTCTGATTGATTGTGTTTTTAACTTGACGCTTTTGCTTTTTAGGCCTTATTGTATATATCTTGTCTTTCATCAATATCAGGTCTTGAATCTAGTTAATATGTCACACTTCGACAGTCTTCACAAAACCAATTCAGTTCTTTGTCTAAATAGATATTTGTGGATAAAGATTATCGACTACCATGGCTGAAATCCGTTCTCTGCCTTTTTCTTTTCGCTTGTTAATTGGCTTTTTTTATGTCTGTTGACGTTCAATTACTATCATTGTTTGAGTTGCTTTAACTTTTTCAATTCTTCTAATCTTTGAGCTTATAATTTGATTTAGCTTATCGATAGTCTCTGCACTTAGTTTTATTATCATATCATAAGAAGAGCCGTATATTCTATTAACTTCACTAACATGGCTCAATGTTCGTATTTCATCAATGACTACCACCTCGCAACCAAGTTCACAGTTAAGGAGTACATATGCTGAAGGCATTGTTGTATATTACTCATAGAAATATTAAAGCAGTTGTTAGGTTTGATAGATGTTATGAGTCCTTACCAAGGTAGGTGCATGCCAGTTGATTACACTTAAAGATTGCTCCAGGTTCTCGAAAAACGAGTCTCAGCCGCAAGATGGTCTTAAATTTAAGACGACTATTAATTTGAATTGAAAAAGCTATTGTCAAATCATGAGCTCACATCGATTCTAGAATACTATCACTCAACGCCAATTTTTAGGATCTTGTTTAAGATTCCTTAAAATGTTTTATCAAAACCAACGGATATTATAACTGCTTATGTAGCCTCAAGTATACGTTTCACAAATTGTTGATATCTTTAGTTACTCCCAAAGCTAAGGCGCTATTATCTTTTTTGTTAATAAATGGGTCTCTGATTTACCTCTCATTTGGTTCAAACACCTTCTTGTCTCTAATCTATGGCAATCGCTACATAGTGTCCGGAGATTATTGTGATTATGGAAGAATTCTAAAGTTGCTTTAACTTTATTTTCATGAGTGTCATATTTGTATCCTAATTTTGTGTACAATGATCTAGGTACTATATGATCGCATTCCAAAAATTTAGACCTTACAAACTTTCCTCTTTTTCTATATCTATAAGGATAACTGCTTTTGCAGATCTGGCAGGTATAGTTATCACGCTTGAATATATCAGATCTTACGCGCTCCCAATAAAAATTATGATAATACCAATGTTCAAATTCTCTGTTGCATTTCTTTGAACAATATTTTCTATATGGGAACTTTGGATAATTCATGCAGCTGGAATTTCTGCACAATAACTTGCTGTTATTGTCATATTTGTCGAATTCCCCAATATATACAATCATCTTAGAATTGAACTTCTTTTTTTCAGATTTGACGACAGCAGTATTACGAGCCATAAGAGATTACTTTTAGTAGAATAATATTATAAATGGATTGTCTTAACTTGTATCTGGCCAATAGTATTTGTCTCAGTACATGAATAACATCTCCAGTGATATTTCTTGTTTTTAGGCAGTTGGAAAAAAGTCAAAATACGGCTAATGATTCCAGTACCTCTTGTTAGGAGTTTAATATAATAAAAACTAGTTGTAATATTTTCATGGATTTAATATGACCATTATTACCAAAACTATTCAAATCAAATCAAGAGGAGAAAATGACATGATTGATATGACTAAGCAGACATCTAGGCTGCTTACAGAAAGCAAACTTGAAGAGGGTTTGGTTACCGTTTTTGTTTCAGGTTCAACTGCCGCGATATCCACTGTTGAATATGAACCTGGGCTTATCAATGATTTTCCAGATATGTTGTCTAGAGTAGTTCCAAATGACATTGAATACAAGCATAATGAAACATGGCAAGATGGAAATGGACACTCCCATGTACGTGCATCTCTTATTGGACCCAGCTTGACTATACCATTCAAAGATGGCAAATTAATGCTAGGGATGTGGCAACAAATAGTGTTATTTGAAATGGATACCAGACAACGGACGCGAGAGATCATAGTGCAAATAATGGGAGAATGAAAAGTAAACTTTTGAACAAATCTGGAACTAGTGTCTCACATATTATATCTATCCCAGCATCTGACGAAGACACATGTGGCGAATAAATAAATCAGAGCATACTTTTTATCAATCGTTCTCCCAGAGTACTACTTAGACATACTGTAAAATGTACAGTTTGATGTATTTGTATGGGCGTTCAAATGGTTCAATATCTCTGGCAAATCACAGGCAACATTGTAAGATGCATCTTTCACTGGGGAGAATTGTAGCCTATCTTATCTAGCGTTGAATTTCCAGCAGTAGTTCTAGATCTCTGATTTCCTTGGCAATTCTTTTTATTTTTTCAATATTTCGTTGTAACTCTTGAGTATTAAGAGTTGAAACTATCGCCTTGGTTAGTTTGCTTCCATCTGGAAGCCAAATCAAATTTACTGTGAGAACCCTTGCTGGATATAGCAGATTTTCAATGAACCTTCTGTCGCTTGCTTCTGCTTCGACAAACCAAACTTTGCCTTTGAATTCATCTTCTATTTTCTTTAGTAGTACATTGTTTGCACGCAGAATACTAATATCTGATCCTCTAAGTTTTAGGATAAATTCGTCATCTACCTTTGAAGCACCTGCCATAGTAAATTTGTTTATTTCTTGATCGAATTCTGCTAATTTGGTGATTTTTATTGCTCCCTCAACATCTGTCTTTTTTAAGCGCCCAGATTGCAGTTTAGCCTCACATTTTCCGCAAAGTATGCCGACCCTTGCATCAAAAGTACAAATAGGCGTTTTCAATGATTATATCACCTTAGATCAGCTAGATAACCATCTTTTTGTAGTTTATCCGCATGAGCTGCAATATATCGCCATATAATATCAGCTTTGTCAGACTGAAAGTCCCATGGAGCAACCAATACTAAATCATTGTCTCTTATCCACATTCTTCGTTTAATCTTCCCACGAATACGACAAGTCCTTACCTTTCCATCAGTACAT
>JAFAQB010000215.1 GCA_019246625.1 Nitrososphaeraceae archaeon | reverse complement strand
AATGGAAGAGGTATGGATGTTAATGCCATAGATATGATATGTGAATTGGCACAAGTAGCATATATAGCAATAACTGCAGTAATACTAGCCAAGGAAAGAAGTATAAAAGTAGTGCATAAAGAACAGCTAAGGTAATAAATAAATAGATAGATAGATAATACAAAAGATCTGGGAGTTTATTTTGTTTGTTTTTCTAACCAATTAGATTACCTGTTGCTGTACAAAAGAACATAAGATCAAAGAATGGACGTAGATGATAACAAACCAACACAAGCAAAAATGATAATAAAACGACATACGCATTAAAAATGACAAGCTCAAATTATTTTTGCAAACCAAAACACGAGATAGATACATTTGATCTCAATATCATAAGATGTCTTTCTAGAGATTGTAGAGCATCCTATACAAAAATAGCTTCTATTGTTGGCGTAACTCCAAATGCTATCAAGGAAAGAATCAGTACGATGGTCTGTAATGATATCATACAAAGTTTTATAGTAAATGTAAATCCAGCTTTATTTGGATATGAAAAAGAATGTTTTTTGACACTAAAGCATTTCTACAAACAAACAACAACAAAAACAATTAGCGAAGACGATATAATCAAACAGCTAAACCTTTTAGGAGATGTAAGGCTGTATGCTAAATTATTAGAGGGAAGTGCTATATTTGTAATATCGCTTAGACCTGGAGCAGAAGATAAAATTGGACTAATATGTGAATTGCTAAAACAATCAGCACTTGACATTGAATATACATTTATGAATTATAGACCAATATGAATGAAAGTCCATACATCTGATTTTAAAATCATAAAAGCCTTATTATCAAATCCTAGGATACAAGTTGAAAGTATTGCAAAGGAGACTTCTCTTTCCACCAAGACTGTAACAAGAAGATTGGAGAGATTAAGAGAAAATCACATTGTTGAATTTGGTCTTATCAGGGATGTGTCTTCTATGCAACTGACAGGCTACATTGAATTTGGTGTCATGATCCATTTAGAAGATGATTCTATTTGTCAGTCAGTCTTAGATAAAATCTATCAAGAAATGCAAGAATACTTTTTTGCTATACCACATGCTAATCAAAAGGAAGGAATCTATTTGGTTTTCTTTTGTCCAAATATAATCACAGTTGATTTGATTTTGAGAAAATTAGAATCTTATAAAGGAGTAAATGGAACTGAGATGTTTATAACAACAAAGTTAGTATATTATCAAGATTGGGTAAAAACGGAGATTGATAAAAGATTGAAGTCAGAAGAGGAAGAAGAAGAACAACAATTAGTAACATAGAAAAGAAGATAATAATAATATTTACCTAAAAATGCTATCCTGAGAATATTAGTGTAAATTGTAATCTTCAAATAAGACGCTTCTCAATTTTTGTTAATGACCTTGATAAATACTGTAAAGCAAAAGGACTGTTGATTGCTGCACTGGTAATGCCGATGGTTATAGCAGCTATGGGAATTAATGGTGTTCAATTTGTACATGCACAAACACCCAAAACAACTGGAGATTTCAGTGCTAAGGGGTATACAGGACAAATACTTGTTCTACCAGCTGGTATGACATCTCAGATCCCGAAGCCAGCGCAGGCAATGGCTCCACCGCCTGTCGGCACCATAATTGGGCGGAACTGGAGTTTTGCTGTTCGGGGCGGAGAACTTCAGAACTTTAAATGGGATGCAACACGCTACAACTTAAATGGGAAAGTAAACAGTATACTCTCTATCAATTCATTATCCATCTTTCTTCTTTCTTTTTTTAATTCTTTGTAATTATTCACTATCATAATATCTCCTGCTAACAATATTAATTACTCAAAATGACAAACATACATCGAAGAAATTATTCTGAAAATCAGAAACAAATAATCTTATTATTTTAGAAGAATAAAGAGGCTTATTTTTCAAAATGTTTCTACTGCAATCAGTTTGTTCTAGCGATATCGAAGGTGTTAGTTACATAGATAATGAACACCCGGTAAAGAATACTATCCAAATCCAGAGGATTTTGAAAGCCGTTTGATCAGATAGAGGTCAATAACATTCCATATAAGACGTTATGTAACCTTTTCATTAGCTAATTAGACAATCATTGTCATCATCTTGTCACAACAATACACAAAGCGAATATTAATTGCTGGAGGAGGATATGCAGCAATTCAAGCTGCTCTTACATTGAAGCGTCTCCTAAAGGGAAAAGGTACAAAAATACCGTTAATTGACAAAACAAATATCATACACTTCTTCCCAGTCTGCGAGAATCTATGAAAGCCTTGAAACTTGAAAGTACTCTTCAACTTCATCTATGGTTCTATCTCTTCTTCTTGTACGTTTATACAACTTCTTTGGCAATGGAATGCACTCTTTGATAAGTGGTTCAAACATGGATATAGATCTGCAGACATTGCTCTGGTCAAGGTCAAACAGAAATCTTGAAAGTGTATATGTAATATAGAGCCGATAATATACTACTAAAAGCATCAAGAATCTTTCTTTCTTTGACTTTCAATTTGAATGGTCTTCTACCAGCGCCTATATTCCTTTGTCTATTATTATTCATTTTAGAAAGAAGACGTCTAGACCTTTCATGTTCATCATATTTTGATTCTAACTCATTGTAAATGAAATCAAATTCTGATATGGTTAGCCCTATAAATGATCTAAATATCAAGGCCTCTTAGCTAACCTTGTATATAGCATCAAAAGAAAGCTCATATGTATAATATATAGAAGAAAGAATATAATAGCTGTAACCTTGTAATTACGCAAGAGGTCTATTAACTAATACTATGAGTGCTTTGACGCCCTCGCCCACTGCAAAGATATTATTAGACGGAAATAGTACAACGTTCAAGGGCAACGCAAATATTATTATCAACAACAAGCCAATATTTACTGATGTCCTTGTGGTCGTATATTTGTTAATTGGCAAGATAGTGAACTTGATAATTAATCCAGCAAAGACAAATGGCTCCTTTCCAATTCCGTTTTTCGGGATCGTAACGTCCCTGACATCCTAGACAATCTACAACATGGCCCAACATTTACTATTTTTTTCTGCTGTCAGTAGGTTTGGATAAATCATGCTTGTTGTCATAACTGCCCACCCTCGCTGCTGTACTGGATAGCCATTATTTTGTAAGGTGCATTGCGATGTTCAACCCAGGCCGTTATTGCACTCACCGTGTCAAAGTGGTTGGAGCCATAGCCGTCGCCACAGTGATATGCACCGAGGAACATGAATACATAACATGTATGGTAGGATATTATGCAACATGTCTGTTTTGTGTACATGAGAAGCCAATATCAGACATGTATTACAAAATGTATACTAAAAAAGCAGCCTGACTTGCACTACGCCTAAATCATTCAGTAACAAAGTATTGTTATATATGACAACCGAAATAAAAGAAATAAAAACTGTGTATAGAGGGCTACAGACTTTATACAATACATATCTTGCAAAAGCAGATCCAGGTCTTATTGACGATTTGTTATTGCGTCAGGAACAAAATCCAAATGTTGCACCATTTTACATGGTCGAAGCATTTACAAAGCCAGGAACAGACTCAGAAACAAAAAGAAATCTCATATTTGAAAAGACCGGAGTGATTCCTGCAGTATATGATAGTGGTACCCACTATGCAGCTAACCACCGATTGACATTAGAAATGCTAAAAGAGATATCCAATGACAGAGATGTTTTGGAAGTTACTGGTGAATATACAGGTGGTATTGGAGGATGGGGTGCATCGCATGAACACAACGATCGTACATACATACAGAATTACAATTATTCAAAGTCTATATCTACATCATCATCAACATCATTAACATTATTACAACAACGACGAGCAGAGAAAGAACAAGAACAAACACAGTATGAAAAAACAACAATAGACACCTTGCAGGAGATAAAAACAGTGTATAGAGGATTGCAAACTCTATTTGAAACATATCTTCCAAAAGCAGATCCAGTCCTCATTCATGACCTACTTGTACGGGAGCAACAAAATCCAAATGTTGCACCATTTTACATCGTAGAAATATTCACAAGACCAGGAACAGACTCAGAAACTATGAGAAATATGATAATGAGCAAGACTCAGATGGTACCAGCTATATATGACAAAGGTACTCATTATGTAACCAACCAGAGATTAACTTTAGAGACACTAAAGGAAATATCTGATTCTCAAGACGTTATGGAGGTTACTGGTGAATACACTGGAGGTATAACCGCGAGAGGAGCATCACATGAGCACAGAGATATGCGTGATTATTTTTGATTACTTGCACCTAAATAACCATAGATGTTCATGAAGATATAGTGTTGAACATTAACATAAATAGGAAGGAGAACAAACAAACAAATACCGACATCACAGTCTACTCTTGCTCTAAGTCCTTTTAGAGCCCTAGAATACGTGGGTGAAATCACAAACAACAGTAATACTATATTGAATTCTGTTATGGTAACAGTTCACTTCTATGGCGCAAACGGCCAGCTTGTAGCTGACAGCTTGTGTTCCTACACAAATCCCACAAATACAGATCCTGGTCACACAGCCACATTTGGTAGCTTTGCTATGGCAAACAAAATCAGTGGTGAGTCAGTTAGTTACAGACTATCATATGATTGGAGTTAGTAATGAAAAGCAAAGTTCAGACAATCCCATAACGCTGGGGAAACTCACCATCTTTTTTAGCTTCTATAACAGTGGCTTAACTGCTTATCTGTGAATGATTCATTATCCAATAGAGAAGAAGATAAACCATAGTATTCAAGAACTCAAGTACAAGATGCAAAAGACAAACCAAAGAACTAAGACAGATAGATTATGGATTAGAATAGAAGCGTTACAATGGACTTTGGTACAAATACTTGAATTAAGAGGGTAAAGATATCTTGTTTTGTGAAATAATAACTGGTTATGCTGCAGGCATGGAGCATCCGTGCTTGTACCTCATCAGGCTCTGGAAGAGTAATGTTCTACTATTGTGCCTGATTACCAATGTCGAGTTTATGTTATTATTGATGTAGTTGTTTGTAGTATCGAGATTGGATAAGGACAGAAGCTTTATCCAGTGCGCTGTCATAATATCCGAGAGTCCAATTCTTGTCAGATTTGAGTTTGATTTTATGACATAGGCTCATTAGTCACTCCCGATCCACCTCGAAGAAGGATAGGAGATAGCACTGGATCACTATAAGTCTATATCAGAAATAATGCATCATCATTTAGTCGAACTCCATTTTCTCATCCATTGTAGCAAACCAATTACAGACTCTACAAGTTCTTGGCCCTTTGTTGTCAATCTATATTCTACTCTTGGAGGAGTTTCATTATATGACTGTCTCTCTAATATCCCACTTCTCTGAAGTTCCTTAAGTCTAGCAGCCAAAGTCTTGCTGCTGAATCCTTTCAGAGTATGTCTGAACTTGATATATCTAACTGGATTTGTAGTGCAGCATAGAGGGATTAAGATTTCAAGTGTTCCCTTCTTTGTTATTAGTTTCCTGAGCTTGGCTGTCTCTTTCATAAGTATATCTGCGTCGTAACCAGTGAAATCACATGATTGTTCATTCTGCATCAAGGGTAATTTTGTTGCGACTGCTTTAGTCCTTTCCTGTTCCTTTCCAATTGTTTCCATGACTACACTTACTCTACCTATCTTCTCTTGACAACTTAAATAGTTTCCTTTGTAAACACATTGATGATGCGAGGACAAGAACAACAACACATTAAAGAAAAAGTAAAAGAAAGATATGGAAAGTAGTATTAACAGGCAGTTCTGATTGTTGCTGTGTACTTGGAGAGTGCTGCAGCGATAGTAGTAGCAATAATAATAACAACCGTTTATCTGCCATAGAGTCAGCTAAACTCATTGGTTATGATACTAAAGATATAGATTCTATTCCTGAGGCTTCTATACTTGGGGTTGGATGTGGCGCACCAACCAAGTTTGCGGGAATTAGGGAAGGAGAAGTAGTAGTAGATTTAGGTTCTGGAGCTGGCATAGACGTATTCCTATCCGCCAATCAGGTTGGACGGTCAGGTAAAGTAATTGGTATTGATATTACAGATGAAATGTTACAAAAGGCAAGGAAAAATGCAAAAGACAACGGCTATACAAACGTAGAGTTTCGCAAAGGAGATATAGAGAGGAAAATTCCTGTTGAAGATAATACTGCAGACCTTGTTATAAGCAATTGTGTTATCAATTTAACTGCTGATAAAGTAGCTTGCTTCAAAGAGATTTGCAGGATATTGAAGAATGATGGTGGCAGGATGATAATTTCAGACTTGGTTGCTGATAGAGAGGTAGAAGAAGATTCAGTTAATCCAGAAAAATGGTGTAGCTGTATTGATGGTGCATTAACAAAGAAAAACTATCTTGACAGTATCAGAAAGGCAGGATTCAAAAATGTAAAGATCTTAGAAGAAAAACCATATATTGGCGATCAAGTCGATATCGCTGGCGAATATAAAAGAAGGAAGATTTCTAGCCTGTTAGTAAAAGCTGTTAAAGATTGATTGATTGGGTAGGTTATAGAGCTAATAAGATTATTATTTGGCAAGTCAAGAAAAGAACCTGAATTAAAAAGACAACAGGAAAAGACTGTTGTATTTGTATGTGTAGAAAATGCGAGTAGAAGTCAGATAGCTGAGGCTTTCTTTGGAAAATATGCAGCAAGAGATCATTATATGACTGAAAGCGCGGGACCAAGGCCAGCTGGAGAAATCAACCCTATAGTAGTAGAAGTTATGAAAGAAATTGGCATTGACATCAGCAAACAAAGTCCAAGATACTCACAGATGATATGATAAGAAGCGCTGATGTAAGAGTAAATATGGGATGCATAGACAGAGAAGCATGTCCTGCACTATTCATTCATAACCTCGTAGAATGGAGAATAGAAGATCCTCAAGGAAAATCAATAGAAAAGGTAAGAGCCATCTCTTTAATCACTTGGATGTTTTGGAACAGTCGTTCAATTGAACCAGCCTTTCCGTGGGCTTTCATTTATTCCGATGACTTTTTTCATATCATGTCCCTCAATTTTGCAATATCCTCGTCTGTTCGATTTCCCTGAATTTCGATTTTTGCAAGCTCCGCTTCGATCTGATTAAATTCATTATCGGTCAACTCTACATCGGCAGCACTCAAATTCTCTTGGATTCGCTCCGGTTTTCTGGCTCCGGGAATCGGTACGATAAAATCTTTTTTGTGCAGCATCCACGCAAGAGAAATCTGCGCGGGGGTAGCACCTTTTTGATTAGCAAAATTGGTAATCAAATCCAAAAGCGGTTGATTTGCCAAGACATTTTCTTTGCTGAATCGGGTGATAACTCGACGTACATCATCACCGGTGTATGTTCTGTCTGCCTTGTATTTACCGGATAGAAATCCGCTGGCAAGAGGACTGAACGGTACAAAACCGATGCCAAGCTTCTCACAAGTAGGAATAACATCCTTTTCAAACATCCGCTCCATCATGGAGTATTCGCTCTGAATAGCAGTAATAGGCGTTACAGCATGGGCAAGTCGAATTTCGTCCTCCGTGGATTGAGATTGTCCCCACGCAAGTATCTTTCCTTCATGGATGAGTGTGCCCATGCACCAAGCTATATCTTCGACAGGAATATCTTTATTCACCCGGTGTTGATAATATAGGTCGATATGGTCTGTACCTAGTCGTTTTAGGGATGCGTCTACATGGGACTGAATTTCTTTTAATAATCCCTCACGCGTAGATGTTTGTTCGGTTTTGTCAACTCTAAACTTTGTAGCCAGAACAATTTTGTCGCGGATAGGTTTTAACGCCTCGCCAACCAAGATTTCATTGTCACCATCTCCATATCCTTCGGCAGTATCAAAAAAGGTACAACCGAAATCATATGCCTGACGTACAAGCCGGATAGAATCGATACGCTCCGGTACAGATCCATAGCCGTGGCTCAAACCCATGCAACCATAACCTATGGCGGAAACTTCCAGGTTTCTCAGTTTTCTTGTTTTCATAATGGCATCCTCCATTATCGTGGTTTCACATTCATCATATTACAACTACCGTAAAACCAAGTATTTTATTCTTCATTTTCCTTTTAACCCTCGTATATATTTCAATATATAATCAGAAAAGTAAAATAAAGGCATTAAAGCACAAAAATCTGAAATATATTTTCATAATACAAGAGAGGAGTGATGAGTTTTGCAAATCCTTTAATGCATAGTTGATAACATATTTTGCTGGCGACTAAACTTATTGAGAACGATGCTTGAAGTTTCAAGCTTCCTGTATTGACTTGTAAAAACTGCTATGATCGTAGTTGCCACTATTTAGCATTTTGTAAAAAAGGACTTTTACTGAATTGATCTGTCTATTTGGGATAAAACCCATTGTAGTGTTTCTATTTCAATCATTACGGTCTCATTATAGATGGGGTTGTGTGCTTTGTGTATTCTACCTCTAAGCTCTTCAATTCTGTCCGTCAGTATCTTTTCAAAGTCTAATAATAATGGTAGTGACTCGGTCATAATAGACAGACTTAGTCTGGCACAAGCTAAAAAAGCTCATGTTGTGCATGCATCATTAGTCCTTGGGGTTTTACAACATGTTCCTTCTGTTCTATATTATTATAGCAAGATTGCAAAGGTTCTAAGAATGCCTCTTAGGAACACCAATGTCATGTCATATGGCCTATATTTATAAGACATAAACCACGCTTTGTCACAATAGAATTAGGAATAATAACCATTATCTTTGCTGTCGATGATGCAGTTGAGTATACATATTATCTTAGTTGATAAATCGTTATCCCACATTGTATATAGATGCTATGAAGGCATTTTAGAGATAGCAGACTCAGATCTTGACAAATCAGATTGTGGATAATGAATGGCAAAAGCAAGATGAATTTCATTCCAAGGAGCATGAGGTTTAGGCATACCCCTATCCATATCCGTGACCCATCTACCTACCTACCTAACTACCGCTAACAGATAATTTAGCACCCTAAGAAGGCATCCCTGAAAATTCACTTCGTACGCCTTTACAGTAATCTCCCCATTGCGTTATGTAACTTGTACTGGGTTGTTTATGACATATGACTTCTACTATTATATTATTATATTATGACAAGGGTTTGGTAAATCATGTGAAGGTGTACAGGTGGGGTCTGCCGAATTTGAATATTTTTCATATTGTTTATCTAGTGTTAGAGTAAAATGAAGATCACCACCATCATCATCCGCTGTTCTTCCTCCTCCTCCTACTTTGCTGTAAACTGAG
>JAFAQB010000199.1 GCA_019246625.1 Nitrososphaeraceae archaeon | reverse complement strand
AACAAATGTCAGAGACAAAAGCTACAATCTTGGTAGTTGATAGAAAAGCTTCGTTGGTAATGGAATTGAGAGATGATTCAAAGACAACTTTCAACGAAGCTATAGGATTATCAACCTACTCTAATACTAAAGCAGGAGTTTCATCGTATGTTGCAATATTTGAAAACTTATGGAAACAATCTCAATTATATCAACAGCTAAAAAGACATGACAAAATGCAAAAAGAATTTATCAATATAGCTGCTCATGAGCTGCGAACTCCTATACAGCCTATTCTTGGCTTAACCGAGACTCTTTTATCCCATGCAAAAGATACCGAACAAGCGAAATTATTAGAAGTTGTTAGCAGGAATGCAAAGAGACTGAAGAGGCTCACAGAAGATATACTAGATATAACTAAAATTGAGAGCGAGTCGTTAAACCTTAAAAAAGAGCGATTTAATCTAAATGATATAGTAGCAAATTCCATAGAGGACATGACGACTAACAAACAATTTTCCAAGATTGAAAAAGATTTAATAAAATTGCAGTATCATGATCCAGCCGACATTTTTGTAGACGCGGATAAAGGAAGGATAAGCCAAGTTATACATAATCTATTAGATAATGCTATCAAATTCACTAACGTTGGTGTTATATCCATCAACGCACAAATCAAAAATAGAGATAAAAATGATGATGAACAACTTATAGTTAGTGTCAAAGATTCTGGCAGTGGAATAGATCCGGAAATAATGTCAAGATTATTTACAAAGTTTGCCACAATATCTGATACTGGTAGCGGTACTGGACTAGGGCTTGGATTGTATATCTCAAAAAGTATTGTAGAAGCTCATGGAGGCAAAATATGGGCTGAGAATAACAAAGATGTAAAAGGATCTACTTTTTACTTTAGCCTGCCATTAAGAAGATAGATGACATCAGAAGAATTATCTTATCTATTGGCAAAAGCCTTAAAGTCAATATTTTTGTAAATAATGGGGGTTACGCTGTGTTCGGAAATGTCGAAGATCTTTCTTCAGAGATTGCTGCAAATTTAATAAGATTGTCTTTTGAGTTTTTTATAACAATAGAATACTAATGCCAATAATGAGAAAGCAGAAGTGAACAGCTACAGCCCATTCGCCGGGCATTGGACGACCGACTGAAAAGATGTATATATACATATATATTCATAAAATATCATTTTTTGACACAATTTAATAATGACAATGATTAATAACTCTGATGATATAACCAATCGATTAGAGGAAGAACCACCAAGATATGCTGTTTTGGTTAACGATATGCTAAACGACTTTATACATGGCAGCCTAAGGTCGGAGAGGGCCAATTTTATAATTCCTCAAATTCGTCTACTACTCAGTATCGCAAAACAGAATAAAATACCTGTTTTCTATTGTAACGATGAACACCTCGCGAATGATCCAGAACTTAAACTATGGGGAGATCATGCAATGAAAGGAACGGATGGAGCCAAAGTAATAGAGGAGTTAGAACCTTCATCAGATGATCATATAATTCCTAAGAGGACATATGGCTCATTCGACGGAACTAATTTAGAAGTGTTGCTCAAATCCACATATAATGGAAAAGGTGCCAACGCGCTAGTCATTACAGGTATTCATACGCATATTTGTGTTAAACATACTGTGTATGGGGCGTTTATTAGAGGGTATAATATAATAGTACCAAAAGATGCAGTAAACGCATTCACTGAAGAGGATCACCGGAGAGGTTTAGAATATATAAGAGATAACTATGGGGCATCTATAAAGAAAACACTTAATGTTGTAAAAAATCTGAAAGTGTGATTTGTGATCAAATGAGAACAAAGAGGCAGCGGATAACTGATGGAAAAAATGTCGACAAATTATTAAGGATAACGCAATAAGATAAACTATAATAAATCAAATACATTCCACCCAATTTATGAAGAAGTAGCGTGTTTTACAAATATTAAATTGATTTTAATTTTTGAAATCATCCTATAAATTTGTGTATCATAAAATGCCTTGTTGGTGGTCAAAGGAACTGTTTTTGTGATCTTCTAATCTGTAAATCAATTTCTTTAACTGATTGTGCTTGTATGTTTATTAGATTGCGTATTTGTTTTCGCATATGCTCTAGATTAACCTTTTCTGGCATTTTTATGGAAGGATCAGTTTCTGTATAAATATCCATTTGCTTTTCTTCTACTTCATGGGAACCTTTTTTTGCTGCTACCTGTTGTCTTGGCAACAGCACTGCCTTTTCTTCGTTTTGTTTATCTTCATTTCTTTCCATTTCTTTCTTCTTCAACCTGAACCATTCCATGAAATCTGCACGATCGTCATTAACAAGTCCAAGTCCAATGCCTGTGACAATTGCGGCTATACTTGCAGCTGGAGTGGTTCTCCTTAAGAGTAAAGAAGATAATGCCAGCAACGCTCCTATCTCTCCGTGGTGTATTCTTCTATTGAAAGCATACACCTTTGGAGGATGTGATGGCATATATCTTGAATTCCAATACGACGTTAAAATCTCAGCCGCTGCTATACCTAATATAAGACCGCCTCTAATACCCAAGCCACATAGTAATCCAAACAATACCAAACACGTATATAATGCTCTGAATCCTATTATAAAGTTATAAAAAAATCAAGGTTTCATATTTGTTGCTGCAAACATTGTAATATTCAAAAGATGATTAAGTATCATCATGTGCGCTGCATTCTTCCTTTGATTCATTGTTATTGTATTCTTTATTACTATTAGAGGGTTTCTTCCATACACATTGTTGCTGACCTACTTCAATAGAGAGAACAATCACAAAACGTCTTGGCATAGATTTTTTACTCAAAGCCTAGACACTAATAACATCTTGAAACATTTTTCAATTGCATACTATACTACTTGAAAAATCGTTTTAAGAAGTCTGTTATTCTCGTTTGTTCATTCATGTTTTTGTAGATAGCTAGCTATAAACTAGGTAGCGCCCGACACACAACAATATTCTGTTTATATATGCAATGGATTAGGAAAGAACCCTGCTTTGCATCAGAACTATGCTCATAATAAAATATATATATCTCTAGTGATATTACTAGTGATATGAGGTTAGAAATTGGTTTAATTATGAAAAGCAAAGGATCCACGTACATTGAAAGATACGACCTGTGCGTTCTGCATTCTTCTAAATTTTAATAAGGAGCTGAACCAAGTTTAAAGTAACACAAAGAACTATCCTTTATAACAAATACAAGGATCTAATTCTTTTCAATAAGAATATAATAATAGCAGGAATTTGCTCCTTCTTCTTAGCAGCGTTTGTTACTCAAATGTATTATGTATACTATAGCAAAGACCATATTGCTAACTCTATAATTGCACTATCAACTCAATATTCTGTTTATATCCCGTTATTTGCTTTACTTTTTTACATCGATAATAGGCATAGATACACAGATCCTATAACAGGAAAAAGGGATTTCAAGGTAATAAAACGTGATATAAAAAAACTATTTACTGCATTTTCTATTTCTGAAATTGCTTTTTCGTTTTCAAATTTATCGTTTACCTATGAATTTCTACAATTTGGAGCGCTACCGTATCAGGCATCCATGCTTGGTTCATTATCGGCATCAATAATATCATTTGTATTGATCAATTTTGTAATCACAAAAGTTGTAAAGCTGTTTAGAACTTAGCTCGTTACACCGAAAGCAAGAATTAGAAATAAATTGCCAAGCTATGCAATACGCAAACGATGGAACTAACTGAGACTCATAGTACACTTCAACAAAATTTTGATGGCTTAGCAGATAAACAAAAACAAAAATAGATGGAATAAGTTCTACTCATATCTAAGTTCAGACGAACAATTTAGAGATACAATTAGAAAATATTTAGAAGTGTCAGAAGATGATAGATACAACTATTTTAGCAACAGAAAAAGAAATACAGATGATATTAATCATGTTACGAAAGCATCTCAGAAAAAGGTATTTGATTTTGAGACATTGTAACTTGTATAATGCTAATCTAAGGCAGACAGATCTTAGCAGTGCTAATTTATCAGAGTCAGATTGCAGTGAAGCTGATTTAGAGCTTGCTAATATGAGCACCGCTATTCTTAAATTAACTAATCTACGGAATGCAAAGAATTTGCCTATACCAAGACATGTAGCAGCAGAAAAAGGGGCACTTATTTAGATGCAATGTCATTGTCAATTACATGAACCCGTTTTCACCTTATTATTCCATCTACTAAGCAAGGTGTAACGTCTCGTATATTCTTGAATAGAATATAGTATATTAAGATTCTAAAGGAGGTGCCAGAGAATAGTAGCGGACATGTTTTGGGCTGTTTCGACCAGATGTATCTATGTTAGATACATATCTACCAATCTATCAATGAATCGAATTGTCACACGCAGTATCTGATCAGAGATGATGGCATGTAGATGCAAAAACTGATATAAGCCAGTAAGGGAAACACCTGCCGCTAATTCTTAAGTGCCAACAGCTAGTGAAATCAAGAAACAATTAGAAGACAATTGGATTCAATTTCTCAATGCAAATTCTACCAATCTATCATTAGAATCGCTTACCGGCGCTACACCACCTTCGGTATTTGTTGGACGATA
>JAFAQB010000198.1 GCA_019246625.1 Nitrososphaeraceae archaeon | reverse complement strand
TTTGAGTATCCACTTTGGTCACGAGGATCACTTAGACTATCAATTGCTACTTTTCCCCCCAAAGGACTGGCAATAGTTATATCAAACCCCTCCTCTTGAAACATGTCATATGCATGAGTAAGTTCAGATGCCCAGAAACCAACCGGCCAACCGGTAGTTGTAGATGTGGCAGGATTTGATACTACCATTAGTACTCTTTTTTTCTTAGCCGTATCTTCTTGTTTCATTTCCTGATCCGTGTTAAACCATAATGCCGCATTTCTTCTATATTGTTAAAAAACGGCTGAACTGCTGAAAAGAATAGCTGAAATTCTGGACTGCTACGAAATCCTTTCATATGCCCTTCAAATGAATCGCATTCTATTCGAAGGTTATAATTTTCAAGCTTTTCGACACAATTTGATAGTTCGTAGTTGAGGCAATGCGAAGATCTTCTCAAAGATTCTTGGGCCTTCTCATATGCAAGCTCAAAGTCCTTTTGCTTTTCGTTAGAAGTATTGTATCTTATATATTTAATTTCTTTCATATTATAATTATAGTGTATTCGATATTATTACGCACGATGAATACAGCATAGTAGAACGTTTATATTGTAATACTATGTATTACACTTAATACCATATGCCTAATGAGAAAAAGCCGCCCAGTCCACCGCTCAACATATGAAGTCCATAATACAATACTGATCCATATTGATATTTTAGGCAGTATCATATGACTTGCTGGTATCAAAATACTACCCAAGATTTACTGACCTGATGAAGGCTATTGCGGACAAGGCGCTTCAACTTGGATATAGTCAAGTACTTGTTAAGATGTCCATGAATTTATGTTACTGAGTAGTTCAGGCCTTATCTCATAGCTATGTTATCTTCTTTGATAACGTCTCAGAGAGAAAGGACTTTACTTCTGACAAGCTATGTAGAGCAGTTACAGGTAGTGGTTTTGTAAAAAGAGGTCTTTACACAGACGATGAAGATAGAAGATATAATATGAAAAGCCATGTAGAGCAGTCGGATATAATGGCATCAATGTCACTCCAACTAGGCCTGATTTACTAGATAGAATACTAAGACTTCATCTCAAGCCAATTGACAAAAGACAAAGACGCAAAATAAGTGATTTGTATAAGGAATTTAACAATATACTTCCATACCTGCGTGGGTTTATTTTTGATATAATAGTCAAAGTTCTAAATAGGCTAGGTGAAGTAAATATAGAACAATTACCCAGGATGGCCGACTTTGCTGAAATGGGTCAACTGATTGCTAGGTGCCTGGGATATCCTGAACTTAAGTTTACAGAAGCTTATACAACCAGCGTGCACATATAAAATGAAAATAGAATGGCGATATCTACAAAGAAGAATATTGAAAATAATATTGAGGCAATCAAGGCGGCGATGAAATACACCAAATCCAAGGCAATGTTTGTCAGTTCTTTAGACAATTACAACTGCAATATCGTTAATTATAGATGTGAAATCCGTAAGATTCTGTGTAATTTCGTTGTTATTATAATTTTTCGTGACCTCCTTTATCACAATCTCAGATACGACTCTTTGTCCTCATTAAAGGACCTTGGGTGCCTATGCATACATTAATAACTCTCTAGTGATATTACTAGTGATACATTAATGATATCATATTGGCTATCTAGAGTAGGAAGTTCGATTCCCAGAGGATTCTCCAGACGCTATATACTAGATTTGCTAACCGAACAGCCAATGACAGGCAAAGAAATTATTCGTAAAGCTACTGTACAGAGCCATGGTAAATGGAGACCTTCTCCAGGGCTTATCTATCCAATGCTTGGTAGATTACTTGAAGAAGAGCTAATAAGTGAACTGGATAATGGTCGATATAAAATTACATCAAAGGGATTGGATATGGCTGCAAATTTAGAATCTATTCATAGTGTATTTCAAAAACAAATGGATCTAATATCTAGAATAGGCAATGTGGGAAAATTCATGGCTATGGACCTGTTAGATAGGTTATCAATCATAGGTTCAACTTTAAGCTCAAATCTTGACAAAATGACTGAAGAAGAA
>JAFAQB010000109.1 GCA_019246625.1 Nitrososphaeraceae archaeon | reverse complement strand
AATCGCTGCAACTAGATTAGTAAATAACATGATGTTTGCGAACATGAATATATTCAAGAATTTGATGCTACAAGCAAAACATAATGTAAAGGAATTATCTAGAATAGGAGTTAGTACCGCAAAGACATTTGAGCAGACATCAAGAGATAGCGCCGCTACTAGAGCAGGTAGTAGGAACGACAATGCGAGTACTACTTCCAGAGTTTACATTGAAAGAGAACAATAGGATCGAGATCAAAGACGAATTTCCTAGCACATGTGAAATAACATTTTGTATCCTTCCTTTATTTTTATGACTTGATTGGACTAATTATTTGTGTACTCAATACATATATCAAATTCCCTATGAAGTAATTAGTGATGACTGGGGAGAGTTATCGATAGCGGCAGAGAACTGCTATCAATAATTGGCGAAGATTGTTCCAGCGATTGTAGCCAATCCTTTTCGTAGTTTTCTGCACATAATTTTGTGTTCACTTTCGTTAATCTCATTATTCTTTGAATGAAAAAATTAAGGCAATAAAGACATTGCAAAATATAATAACGTCTAATCCTCGTTAAGAAAAAAGAATTGCTATCATTATTTTTGATGTATTCTTTTTGCAACCTGGGAGAAGATTATTCTATCAGGAATAAATTTTTTCATCCTAATGCCAATTTTCACTTTTCTAGAGCCGACTATATACCTACTTTTTGGTTTTTCTGAAGATATTGCTTTTAAGATAATATCTGCAACAGAATCCGAAGGTAATCCTTGAGGTACATTATGGACATATTTCCTATATATTTCTGAAAATCTGGATGGTGGCTTCTTTTCGATTAGACTAATGAGTTTAGGTTTTGATACAGTATTGATATCGGTATTTACAAGTCCGGGATTAATGGTTATTACCTTAATGTTTGTGTTCCAAAGCTCCATCTTTAAAGCATCGGTTATAGATTCTAAAGCATACTTGCTAGCAGAATAGACTCCAATCAAAGGAAGCGATATCAATCCTGACACCGAGCTTATATTAATGATTCGTCCTTGACTATTTTCCAACATGAACGACAATACCTTTTTGGTAAATCCAACAAGACCAAAGAAGTTTGTTTCAAACTGGTTTCTTATGTCTTGCATTGTTATATCCTCAATTGCTCCTGGTTCGACATACCCTGCGTTGTTTACAAGACCATACAATGCAGTTCCTTTAGATTTTGAGAATATTTCATTAATGACATTATCAAATCTTTGTGGCTTAGTTATATCACATTCTATTGGAATGTAATAATTCCAATTTTTGTTTTCTGTAGATAATGAGGAAGGTGATGATAATTTAGTGGAGATAGAAGTAAGCTTATCATATCTCCTTGCCAATCCAAAAACCTGATATCCTGATTCCACTAGCTTGATAGCAGTAGCTTTGCCAATACCATCGGAAGCTCCTGTTACAATAATTGATTTTATCGGTTTATTTTCCAAGACTACCTGATATTAGTATATAGATAATATACTTCATTGCATAGAAATTATAGATGAAGCCATGGATAATCTCAACTATGCTAGATAGTGCAAACTATGCTGCTGTTATGGATAATTTTTGTATGAAATGTGCGATTTTTGTTGTTGCTGGAAAATAGTTTTACTTGGCTAAAGAAATTGGTTTGGATTGGTTTTTCTAAAGTGGTTGATCATACTATATATACTTATAGCATCAAAATACAAAAACTCTTCTTTTCTTAATGCAATATTTGAAGCACAGAAGATATGCACATGTCTTGACAATATCTTATTATATATCATATACTTTTTGTTGTTGTTTTTGTTTCTGAGATTCTTTTGACTTTATTCTTTTATCAATCGCCCTCTTTAACCACTCTTGGTAATATACTAGGCTAGTTGTTAGGAACACATCAACTTTATTTACTCCGTCAAAAGATTCTAATGTTCTCAGTATTAAATTGACTGTAGGAATATTTGCACCAAAGAATACTGCGAAAATGACTTCCTTTTGATAGCTATTAGGAACTATTAATAAATGCTCTTGCATTTCATGATATATTCTTTCGATTATGTTTTGATGACAAGATACGTCAATATCGATCACTACTGCAAATTCAATGTAACCTATTAGTTGCATAGAAGATAGATTCGTTAAAATACTAAATTCTAGAATATGGTTTTCCCTCATCTTTTCCAATCTTCTTGCTACAGTCTTTGCAGATAGTGAAGTTTCTTTAGCAACATCTTCAACTAACATTCTAGGATTTGACAGCAATAAATATCTCATAATCTCCAAATCAGAACTAGTGACGCCCATTGTTAGCGGTCTATAACTTACAAAAATAATGTTCTCTAACTCTGGTTTTAGTAAATCGGTGATTGTACCTACCTTCTCTTGTGCTCCATCTGGTAGTTCTAGCACAAACATCGAAGATCCATTTAGATGCTTGGCATATACAAAAACATCTCCTAAAAGGTTTATTCTATTAAGAATATCTTTTTCTTTAATTGTTTTGTCAATATGTTTTAGGATCAAAATACATTCTTTTTCATATCCGAATATTATGGGGTTTATAAGAACTACAAACTTCTGTATTATGCCATAAGAAACCATTCTGCCAATCCTTTCCTTTACAGCATTTGTAGATATTCCGACAATAGAAGATATATTTCTATAAGGAGTTCTACAGTCTCTAGCAAGTAATCTTATAATGTGTAAATCAGTATTATCCAGCCGTATATTATGTTGCAATATACTACAAGCTTATAGAAAAGTGAGAAAAAATAAGACTTTCTATGTCTAGATTATCTCCTATTTATTTAGTATATATTCAGGAACTCTAACCTTTACAATATATATTCTAAATCCTATATCACTTTAGCTGCACATATTAATAACCCTATTAAGAGGATGGGTAGTGCAGCAACCGGGCAATTCTATATACTGCCTTTCAAAGTAACGTCATGAGTGACAAAGCTTTGTGACTTTCTACCATTAGACTTCTATGATAAATGTGGGAAAATCTTTGTTATTTGTTTTTTAACATCTTTTGGCATATTTGGGTCTTCAATTATCTTGTGAAGATCTTTTCTATCAATACACAATCCTTCCTTGCTAATTTTATAAAACCATTTGATATCGATAGGACTTATTACAATAGTCGATTTGGTGCATCCTGTCATTGCACATGTATTTAAATCACCATTACTGCTAAAGCATATGTGGCCTTGTTGACATTCATAAATCATTTGTAATCATCAAAGCAAGATTGCTATAATATTATCCAGTTTATTACGCAGTATTTCATCATATCTCTTTTATCATGATATTCCTAAATGAGACTTTTGATTTGCTATCATGGTTTTGTAAGCCAATATAGCCTTGTAATGATCTAGTGCCAACAAATTCTGTTATTAGAACATTGTTTAAAATAACAGAATAGCTTTGGTATACTACCTTAATTTCAAATCTATTCCATTGACCTGTATCTTTTGAAGCTATTTGTTTTGAAGAGTAGGAAGGAGCTGCAAAGCCATAAATTGCTCCTGTCTGGTGAATAAGATTTCCATCAGGCATTGCCAAATCATCTATTTGGATTTCATAGCCATTATTTACTGCAATTATTGGATCATTATCTGGATTGGGAAACCGTACAAAAATACCAGAATTATCAGAGTTGTGATTTACTTTCCAATCTAATTTAAGTATAAAATTACTATACATCTTTTTAGTATACCATAGTAGTCCCATTCCTCCTTCTGATTGTAAAATATTACTTTGTTCTTCTTCCTCTTCCTCCTCCCCTCTCAGAACTACAAATTTTCCTTTTCCAGCCATTTGCCATTCATCTAGATTATTGCCATCAAAGATAATTGTAAAATCAACATTACTAGTGCCCTGACTCATAAACCATATATCGACAACATAGTCCTCTTACATATTTATGGAGAAAGTATGTACACACAAAACTCGAGCCATGTGACTATAAGTATAATATAATCATTAACTTTTGCTTGTTATAATATAATCAGATCAACTTGGGATGCGCTGTATAAAGCCGGAAAAGGACAAATTATTGCTAAAATAAACACAAGTATGATAGAATGGAGTATAATGCTTCTGTTATTCAAAAGCTGCAAAATGAACTTGGGCTAAGAGTTAGTTCATTCCATCATATAGGACTGTCAGCTCTAAAGTTTGATATTTAGCATAATAAAAAATCAGCAAAAAATTTTGATGACATCTCCGATTGGTACACTGGCTTTTGCTAAGGATTATATTATATAAAGAATACCAGAAAATTGCAAGGTTTATTGCTTTGTATTCGGGTCATCTGATGCAGATGAGAGAACAAAGACCTAGAAAATTTAGGTGGAGAGACTGGAAATAATCTTTTTGTTGGTTTTTCGAGCATGGCTGATGCTCATATGTTGATATTGCAAAATATTTCACGTACAATTGATATGCCTATCTTTCTTGCAACTGCTAAAAGGCGATTATAACGTGGTTTATCTATAACACGCTCGATGAACATAGCAACAGCAGTCTAGTATGGTATCTCCTATAGTATGCCTCATACAATAAGCTTTTTCCTAATCTGTTAGTAATGCTATATTTTTCTAAAAGGATAGAACCAAACACTGAATGGTAACAACTTAATTGTTAATAATTATTATAACATAAGCTATAACTTCGGTAAAAATAAACGTAATATAATAATGTGCATATTTCAGATATACTGATAAAAGTATAGTAGAGATGCGTATTGCCAGGTAGTATTTAATTACCGGATAGCACAATCTTTGTAATAATATTGTGGCTTGGCTGAATCTTCCAAAGAATCTTTTATCGAAAGGACAGAAGTATTGTATAATCAAGACGAAATTGTAAGAAGAACCGTAGAACAATGTAATACCATCAAATTTACAATGGATTCCTGCACAGACGTTAATGGTCCATCAATTTTGGTTATTCCCAATCACCCTGTGACAAATGCTATTATTGATATGAAAAACAGAGGTGTAAAGATAAGATTCATCACAGAAATTACCCACGATAACATCCAATACTGCAAAGAACTAATGAAAATTGCAGAAGTAAGACATTTAGATGAAGTTAAAGGAAATTTTGGAGTTGGTGGAGACCAAATGATGAGGCTGATATACTTGGATGATAGCAAAAATTGAAGAATGTATTCGATATTAAGGTGTGCAAAATGTGGAATGGAATGGTCTTTGCAGACTTTGGCTTCAATTGGAGTCTCAGTCTGATAACAGGTACTGATACCAGAGAAAAGTATAGGAGCATCATCATAAAGAAATGAAAATAGTATTATTGTTAACTTTAGTAACATTAGCAACAGCGATAGTTCCAGCTACATCCTACACATAGAATTCGATCTCAATTTATCAGCAACAGCGACTCACTCATCTGAATTCTGTTGCTGCACGGGAGATGATGATGTAGTAGCTTTTCATAAAGAGCATCTCGAAAGCTTTTGATTTTAAGCAATTTCTTGAAAATTCTTCGTAAGCTGCAGACTTTCCTATAGCAACCAAATTTGAACAAAATGAGCCAAGACTATTGGTATTTAGTGTAGATGTTGCTGCAGGAGAAACAGTAACATTTCATAGATATGGAAAGGCAAAAAGGGATGAAATTGCTTAGTATGAGATTTTACTTCATTAAATACAAACAACCCATTTGCTGTGTTTGTGAACTTCAGATGAATTCCTAGATCTTTGAAGCCTATAGCATGCTGCTAATACTTTGTGAAATCTGGTCAAATGAAAATAATTATTCTCAACTGTGACCAATCTACTATATAAGTTATGATGACATTTTTGATGTTTTTAGATTTTGTCTGAGGGATAAACCAAAGAAATAATACACCATTAGAAGAATTTAAAGTCAAATAATTGAACAATTATAAGGTTGTATGTCCATCTTGCAACTCGGAATTTCAGAGCTATGAAAAATATATTAATCATGTTTTTGAAAAACATGAAAACCAAACTTCACTTAGAATGCGAACGATCATAGTAAAAAAAT
>JAFAQB010000416.1 GCA_019246625.1 Nitrososphaeraceae archaeon | reverse complement strand
TGCTAGAAGAAGGAATAATAGAAACGGTAGAAGGACACACAAGGTTACTAGTTCCTTCTTCGTCTCTCAACAAGAAGATTCCGCCAAAAGACCCGGCTTTCTTTAACCCTTCGGCTAGATTGAGTCGGGACATATCTATACTCGCTTATAGAGCATTTCTAAAAGATGTCAGCAATAACAAAAAAACATTTGGAGATTCATTCAGTGGAATGGGCGCAAGGGCATTACGGGTAGCAGTCGAGGTTCCAGAAATGGATGAAGTCTATGTAAATGACATAAACCCCCTTGCAATAGGTTTGTCTAGGAAAGCTGCAGAGTTAAATTTTGTAACAAGAAAATGCAACTTTTCAGTAAGTGATGTGTGTAAGTTTTTGATAATACAACCAACCAAAAACGAGAAGAGATTTGGAGTAGTTGACATGGATCCATTTGGATCACCAGCAAAATACATGGATTGTCTATTGAGATCGGTTGCTGACTCTGGCTTAATCTCCGTGACCGCGACAGATACAGCTGTTTTATCTGGAGTTTATCATGACGTTTGCTTACGTAAATATTATGGAAGACCGATTAACAATCATCATGCTAATGAGACGGCCATTCGACTTATCATATCCCTAATTGCTTTGACGGCAGCGAGATTAGATTTGAGCATACGTCCCCTATTTGTCCATAGCTATTTGCATTATATTAGATTATATGTCAAGATTAAACTAAGTAGCAGATTAGCGAACAAGGTCCATGATGATTTGGGTTATCTACAATATTGTTTTAAATGTGGAAATAGAGAGATGATGCGAGATTGCAGCAAAGCAGAAGATTGCAATTTATGTGGAAGTGTTTATAGCCTAGGCGGAAAGTTGTGGATAAGCAATCTATTTGACAAAAATTTTATCCAAAAAATGATAAACTTTAACTTCAAAGGTAGTAGTAATAAAAATTTCGAGCACATCAATAGACTATTTTGTACCTGTCTTAATGAGAATGACGATATCCCTTTTTATTTCCTGGTAGATGAAATTGCCTCTAAATTAAAAACTAGCCCCCTGCCTGTTCAAAAAATTATAGAAAGACTATCAGCAGTGGGTTATAGATCTTCAAAAGTTAGTCTAAATGCACGGGCATTTAAAACCGATGCAAAAATAAACGAGATATTAGATCTTCTTCGATAGAGAATTTAAACAATACACAATTTTCAGAACTCCATTGGAATGGATTGCGACACCTATCTTGTACTGTTATATGCAATCAAACTCTAACAAATGGAACTTCTTATGAGAATAAAGTATAATTGAGCAATGTCTCAAGGAATGATTATCGATTGGCAAAACTTGAAATTAAAAATGTCACAAAACGATTTAAAGCGATACAAACTCCTGACATAAATCATGTAACAGCACTCGAAAACGTAAATCTTTCCATACGGGAAGGAGAGTTCATGTGTTTCGTAGGTCCCTCAGGATGTGGAAAATCTACTCTACTTAATATCTTGGCAGGCTTAGATATGCCAACAGAAGGCCACGTAATTCTAAATGGTCAGGTAGTTAAAGAAACAGGACCGGACAGGATCATGGTTTTCCAAGAGGATGCATTGTTCCCTTGGCTCAGGGTTATTGACAACGTAGAATTTGGTCTAAAGATCGCGGGAATAGAGAAGAAAAAAAGACACGAAATAGCCTCCCATTATCTAGAAATGATGCAACTAACAAAATTTGCTGATGCGTTTATATACCAATTGTCTGGAGGTATGAAGCAAAGAGTTGCAATTGCTAGGGCTCTTGTAATGGATCCAGAAGTGCTGTTAATGGATGAGCCTTTTGCTTCCCTTGATTCGCAAACAAGAGATTTGCTGCTGGTAGAGCTTCAGTTGATCTGGGCGAGAACCAGGAAAACAATTATCTTTGTTACACACAATATTACAGAATCAGTATGTCTGGGAGACAGAATAATAATTTTCACTAGTAGACCAGGAAAAGTTAAGAGTGAGATTACAGTTAACTATAGACGTCCCAGGCTAAGTGAAGACATTAATTTGCAGGAGTATCAGAGGAAGGTCTTGGATCAACTAAAAACAGAAATAATTACCGCCAGAAAAATGGAAGATAGTTTTTGATAGTTTAATTCTTCTTTAATTCTCTGAGCAAGTCCAATCCTGCTAGAAAGCTATTGGGAGATGTAATTAGGACTTCATTTGCTATTTTTCCTGCCTGCCTTATAAAATCTACAGGGTTTTTTTCATAATCTGCCCAATTCAGTCCTATTGCATCAGCAGACGCTTTATTTTTCTCAGATGGAGCCATGACGCAAGCAACAACTTTAATTCCAAATGTTTTTGCAACATCTACAATTTCGCCCAGATCCGATAAAGATACTATAGATTGCGTTATAAAGGCGCGAGGTCTTGCATCGATTTTTTTCTGAATAGACTCTCTATTTTTGATTTTATTTGGAACAGATAGGTTTAAGTCAATTACTGTATCATATTTTTTACTATGCAAGATATTCAACACATCGCTTGGCTTCAATCCCAAATTGTTTGGACCTTCTTGGGGTTTATCTCCAAATAATATTAGCAAACTTTTCACTCTGGCAAGGATCGCGTCGCATACATATTGATTAATTGATGAGAGATTTCTGTCCCTGACCCTAAGGCTACAACTGAGCATCAATGAGTTTCCTGATGCCTTTATGTAATTGGCCGTGGTAACACTAGATACACGAGCAATTCCTAGAACCGAATCAGTTAGATGAATCCCGTCTACAAGTCCATCTAATGCTGAAGCTCGTTCCATCAGATATTCCATTTCTTGATTGAGAAGTAAGAGATCGAAATAATCTCCCTTCATTACTTTGGGTGGATTTAATTCGTAAGATATATTCATTATTTTCTACGTCTTTGTGATTTGGTCTGTTCTTATTAAACACGAGCTACCGGAAAAATAATTATTATCAAGCTTAAACAAAATAACTTTAAGATTCCCATATACATAATAAGCAAACTTGAACAGAGATGAAGTTTTATCACGTTTGAAAGCATTGCTAAGTCTTGCGCCAGTCCCTGTTTCATACTTTACTCGTTGTCAGATCGCAGCGGTATTGGTTATTATCCACTACAATTACGCCAACCCACACATCCTTTTAACCAAACGAAGCTCAAGTCTAAAACATCACAGTGGTGAGATGTCTTTTCCAGGAGGAAGGTATAGCAAAAACGACAAATCCTTGTACTCAACTGCTATAAGAGAAACAAAGGAAGAAGTGGGCCTAACTATCAAGGAGAAGGATATAATCGGAAATCTGAATATTGTTAAAACTCTTACTTCCAATTATACTATAGTACCTTACGTTACGTTACAGGACAAAATTCCCAAACCTAAAATTCTTGTAAATGAGGTAGAAAGAGTAGTCGACGTATCACTTCTTGATGTTCTAAAGACCATGTCAATCGATACCGACCATTATCACCTATCCATAAAAGAGGTCTACAAGTTCACATATCATAGAGAAGTCATTTGGGGAGCTACCGCCAGAATACTTAAACAATTGCACGATTGTCTATGCATATCATCATAACAATACAAAACCTATTTAAATACCCTTAACGAAGAAGAGCATGATCACGAATCACCTTGGCAAACAAAGCATCATCAAAGACATTAGAAAAGACAATATTACAACAACAAAATCAATCTTCTAGCACTGTATATCATCCTGAAGAACAAGGTACAACAACGGGAATGGACAAATACATTAGAAACATACGTGCAATGAATAAGAGAACAGCATATGAGTATTACCTTAGATTAACTAATTTTCAAGAGTTTGTTACCAGCACTTATAAAACTACATCAGATACTATTATAACAAAGATCAATGAAGGTACAGAAGACGCTTATGATATTCTAAATGGTTATGTCAGCTATCTGCAAACTAATTACAATATCTCTGCATATACATTAAAGACACGTATTATAACTGCAAAAAACTTTCTTGAATACTATGATGTTGACATTAGTCCAAGGAAGTTCAAGCTAAAAGTAAAGATACCAAAATCAGTAAGGAAGAGCAAAGAGGCATTGTCAAAAGAAGATATAATAGATATTTTGAATACATGCTCTGATATAAGGTTAAAGACTTATGTAATGCTGGTAGCTGCAACTGGACTTAGAGCCGTAGAAGCTTTATCAATAAGGATCAAAGATCTAGATCTCGAATCCAGACCAGCAAAGGTTTTTGTTAGAGGAGAATATACAAAGACAAAGACATACAGATTTGTTTTCTTAACTGAAGAAGCAGTAAATCAGTTAAAGCAATGGATGGAATACAAATACAGAACTAGAAGGATATGCCATAAAGATATTCAAACAGGAAAGACAATCACAGAGTATACAACACCAAAAAGAACTGATAATGATCTAATATTTGCTGTTTACCAAGATATAGAGCATCCAAATCCAAAAACATTGTATTTTGATCTTATGAAATCATTTGGAAATACACTAGATAGAATGGATAAAGGAATAAGAGATGAAAGCAGTAACAATAGAAGAAGACAAATAACCCTTCACTCATTCAGACGATTTGTAAAAACTACTATATCTGATCTAGGGTTTTCTGATTTCTCTGAATGGTTCA
>JAFAQB010000375.1 GCA_019246625.1 Nitrososphaeraceae archaeon | reverse complement strand
AGTAGACAAAGACATGCATTCGGAATTGGTTAAGTATTTTCTTATAAGGGGTTTTGTTTATCCAATCATCTTCATTAGTTCAATTGGAATCTCCTTCATTGATATTCAAGGCGCACAACTTATAACAAAACTAACTTGAAAATTGCATTATCAAATTATGCCCGTCTCATTAGATATAAACTCTCTTAAAGCCAGGTTTCTGTTAGGCCTACTTGTATAGACTAGGACTAAGCGCCACTCTCTATAACATATTCAATATCTATCCTTTCTTGTTTAGATAAAGTATCTACATCATCATCAATTAAGGGATCACAACCCACTGCTTTAATTCCATATTTGTTGGCAGCTTCTGCAACAAATGAAGCACCTGAAGGACAATCCAGTATTGATTTGTATTTTTTCAAAGAAGCAATATGCCAACATCTTTAGATATTCTGATAAATCGCCCGTAAAGTATGGAATTGAAAGCGATTGAGGTTGAGGTTTTTGTAATCATCGTTATTTGTTCTCTTCCTTGCCATTTATTTTACCTGCATAGTGTTTTGCTTAGTTCATAATTATTTATACTATCATCGGTTGCAATAGCCATACTGATAGCCTTTTTTATTAATACTTGTAATAACCATGTACTCTTGCTAAGCTGTTAACTATAATTTTCAACTTTTTGTATGTTCTATCTACACAATACAAGACTTGAGCATAATACCTAAAGGTTCCAAATTGAAGCGTAATCATTCGCTAAGACAAGATGACCGTAGAAGCAAGAGTAATTATTACCTCTCAAGACAATCAGCTGCCAAGTTCTTTATGATCTAATACATATCTATATACCTCCTATACGTTCTATCTTCATATATCATTTGCAAAAGAATCAAGAACGTACGGATGGTATCAATGTCAAGGAAGAGAAAGCACAAAACTCTGCAACAACAAATAAGAGGAACAAAGTGCTCATTGTAGATGACGAACCCGACGTTACTTTCTCTTTAAAGATAGGATTAGAAGATAATGGATTTATAGTAGAGTGGTTCAACGATCCTGTCTCAGCATTATCAAATTTTAGAGCCGGTTCCTACGACCTTGTGCTTTTGGATGTTAAAATGCCGCGCATTAATGGCTTTGAGCTATATGAAAAAATAAAGCAGATAGATAGCGAAGTTAAAGCATGCTTTATTACAGCTAATGAAGTTTATTACGAGTCACTAAGAGAAATATTTCCAACCATAGAGCGTTGTGATTGTTATGTTAAACCAATTAAGATAGATGATCTAGTAAGACGTGTGAAGGCACAGATCGAAGAAGGATAGGTTTGAATTCACATCGAAATGAATTATTGAGCTTATATATAAGGGATAAAATATCTCTGGCTACTATTGCTGTAGAAGCTAATCCTACCACCTTTGATACGTTTATTCTGACAAAAGAGCTACCGTTTTGTCTTTTACTGTAGGCATTAAAAATAATATATATACCAGCCTTCGGTCCGTTGTATATACCGCCAGTAATAAGTCATTGTAAATCTTTAGTTAGAGATCTGTCCTAGATTAATTTTAGCTGTATCATTATGATTGCACACTAATAGCCATATTTGCTTTGATTTTTATCAAATTGGCTTTTGCAGTGTGCTGAACACAAATACACTTTTTGCCTATTTACTTCAGAGATATACCGTGCTTTCTTTTCATCAACCATCATATTGCACACAGGATCTTTAAACATACACATATCATCATCTACAAAAGCTGCTTATTTGCATTTGCCTATATCATTATCATCTTCTAATGAATAGCTGTATAGATTAAATCAATTTTTCGCGGGCAAGTGGCGGTAGTGTTGATATTGTAAGAATTTGTTATAGCTAGATTTATCCCTAGTTTCAGCCATCAAATATTAGTCAAATTTGCTATAACTAGCCGCCAGCTAATCGCCATTTTGCTCTTAAAAACCCGTCATTTAGCGGTCACATACTTTTTGTGCTCGTCAATGGCCTATACTATAGGGAATGGGCGTGTACACATGCATACATATTTACCAAGGTTAGACAAAAGCATCGTTGTCATTAGTTAGTTAGAGTGAAGAATCGTTCGATAGAGTCTAAAGCAAAAGAACGAAACTCTAACCAATTGGCTAAGGCCTGGCTATCTGATTCAGAAAGAATTACTAATACTCTTAATATCAAAGTCGTCCACTTTAGATCTAAATTGGATATTCTCAGATGACATTAAACAATTAGCAAGCCATAAAGGGGTTATATCAAATATCTGACATGCTTACGTATCGAAATGAAAAGCTTATTTGAGATCTTGAAGGGTATATATCCATCAGCGTTTGGAGATTTTGCAAAGTTAATGAACGCAATGGCACACATATCCAAAGCCAAGACAACGAAGGTTCTCATGATTGTATTCAGTTATAGCATAAACGTCAATACTATACCAACTCTTCTAAAAGGAATGAGAGGTAGAAACACATACGTCAACGAGTAATAGTAATCGAAAAAACACGACGAGCAGCTTTTCTGCGGAGGAGTTAGCAGCAGACGAGCCGCTTGGCGCATTGGAGCCAGGAGGTGTAGGAGGAGCAAGTCGTTCCTTTAAATTTACACGGAAAGGTCATCTCTCTGTTAGTTATTGATTTAATGTTGTTATTATTATATTATTATCATTCCTATGACATCTTCTACTTGCATTTGCAAAACCTACTTATCATATTAGTATGAAGCTGATCATTTATCTATAAATAATAAGACGTACATAATATACGTCACATTCAGAATGAGAGCAGCAGCAGCCATCGGCCATAATTACAATACACGATGCATGTCCTTCTTTTTTCCTCAAAGGTTTTCAAGTTTGCTTACGAGCTCGAGAGCTTGAACATAAGCTACAATATGGCCTTGGTCTCGTTTTTCAATGAAAAGCAAGACCTGCGAACCTTTCCTGAATTTGTAGATCAGATTAAATCATACAAGGCACGCGAAATTGCCCTACACTATCTTTATCTTAAGGACAAAAATGGTCAATTCGATGATTTTCATGGTATAACAAAATCAGCTACAGAAGATGAGATACGTGCAGGTCTTGATATATTGGACGAGACAGGGATAAAGGTTAATGTGTTTATACCACCTGCTTGGAAGCTCAATGATAGCTCTATTAAAGTGCTAGAGAAGTTCGGATTCAACTTAGCAGAAACGCAAGAGGTATTTATTTTAATCTCGAATAAAGCATAAGAAAATTAACGTTCCAAAGGTTTTAAATTGGGATTCAACCGGCTATTCTGAGAGAAATGCGGTAAATATTGCCAAAGATGAACGCCTTTTTAAACATTTGACTCAACAAAATTCAAAAATTATCAGAATTGCTTTGCATCCCCGAGACCCAGTCGAGGCACTAGAAGAACAAAAAGAAATGATATGTTATCTAAAAGGTCAAGGATATACCATGCAAATGTATAGAGACCTAATACTCAAATTGCAATAAGTTCAGCTTTCGTAAATATATTAGGCTCAACTACTTGCTAACAGACCTGCTTTAGGTATCTAGCGAATTTGATTGAAGATTTTGAGTCGTAACAGCTTCATGTCAATAGTCTTGCCATATGCTGTGCTCTTTATAATATCACCAAAAAACCAGTAACTTCATTTGTACCCATTCCCTAAATGGACTGACATTATCAATGGAGAGATTAATGTAGTAGTTCCTACGGACTGGATAAATGTAAGCTATACAGGCAATTGTTGGTTTTCGACAAGCTGAAAGTAGATAGATATTACTACACAATGTTTTTCACCTTCTATACGAGATAGCTCCCATTAAGGACACATAGATATTTGTCACGTTCTTATTCGAGAGTTGTACCAACGGCCTTAAATCACAAAAGGAGTATTTGAGATATAAGGTATAAAGTATGGAGATAGAACAAGGTTCAATACCGTATCGTATATTTAAAACCAATACCAAACTGATTATTACCAAGACACCTTTGGCAGCACGGGTAATTCTACCCCCCCATATTATGAATTCACTTATCATTTATGGTAATATTCTTCTTATATTTATTACTAGCATAGTTATAATATCATGTATATCGTAGGAATATTGAGGGTGACCAAGTAGACTTGCAAATGATAATGACAAATAGTACAACTACTTGGAATTACGAGGAATTAAACTATATTGAAACAAAGCTTTTACAACGCATTAGTGAAAATCCTGGGATACGCTACAGGGAGCTGTTGAGGTTGAGCAATATTAGCAACGGTGTTTTAACGTATCATTTAGCATTACTTGAAAAATCATGTCGAATAAAAGTTGACAGAAACGAAAACAAAAAGATGACTCGATACTATCCTAACAATATTTCAATAGAAGAAACAAATGTCATAGGATGTATAAGACAGGATGCCACAAGACAGATAATATCATTCATACTTGAAAATGATCTATGTACTTTTGATGAGATTGTAGATCATGCAAGGAAAGCACCATCTACTATATCCTGGCATCTCAAAAGACTAAAAGAAGCAGGAATAATATCGACTCAACATGGACACCATCATCTCTACTATGTCACGGATAGAGAAATGGTCACAGAGGTATTGTACAAATACAAACAGAGCTTTATAGATAAGGTAGTAGATAACTACACCAAGATTATGGAAGAACTTTAGATTTGACCAGCAGGAAGAGGAACGTATCTGTTAAAGCAAACAAAGGAACGTCTTTTCATATGAGGGTTAAATGATACGTTCCTGCGCCGAGGGATTCTTGTATAGCCGGTTAAGTACTTCCCAAGAATTTTTGTTTTTAGCTGTAAACTACTAAGAGAGTATGAGCCAATCTCTACCTCCTCCTTCCTTCCTTGTATAGATAGCAAAGAAGGTCTTAATTGAGAGATATGTCTGGAAGAATGAGGTTCAATTAGAATCTTAAACGATAAATATATCTATTACAATAGCATTGATTGGTTAGATTTGTTAACAAAATCGATATTCAATGTTATTGTTCCCATAACGTTATCACTTGGACTTGCTATCATATTGGCGTCAATATATTCGCACCAAATCCCAGTATTAGGACAGACCTCTGCGTCTGTCTCAATAGTCAAAGGCTCATCATCTCCTAGCATTGCAAAGCCTTATGATCCATCACCACTTACAGTAAAGCCGGGCACGTCGGTTACATGGAAAAACAATGATTCTACTTTGCATACAGTAACTTCTGGTCTTCCCGAGCAGGGGGCGGTAGGTACTTTATTTGATTCCAGTGTTATAGCTCCAGGAAAAACATTTACATACGCGTTTAATAAGACAGGTACTTTTGATTATAGCTGCACTTTGCATCCCACTATGCGTGGCCAGGTGGTAGTTAAATAGACAAAAATCAAAGTTCTTCTTACTGGTTTGAGAGAATTTTATGGCAAGCCTTGTGAAATAAACGATTAATATAGTTATCGCAAACTTTCTGAAATATGTTTTGTTAACTTCTTAAGTGACAATTAATTCCAGTTTCGGATAATTTATGACATGTAGTCTAGTTTCAAACGGGACATATATCTCGAATTATATTACTAAGGATATCATTGGCAGCATGTATTGCGAGTCACTCGGAATTACCCCGGAGTCACTCAGGTGCGAAGCGTCTATCGTCTTCAGCATCATGAGGAGGAACCAATCTTAAGACAGCTACATTCCCTGGCCGCAAATTGCTACCAATCAAGAAATTGGTCATCACCGTCTAGATACTAGTGAATACAATATCATACGACCTGACATGGCAAAGTGGTTTTCATGATATAGCTCGCTGGCAGAATTGCCCATTCTTTTTCCTAGTAGCCCATTTTCATACTACAAACTTGCTCGTTATAGAAGATATGTTTCTCTAATGCTTTCTTCTCCTTGGATGGAATATCACAATGAGTGATGGAAATGGGGCAGTATTTGGAATATTTTGAATGCTGGTTTCAAATTTCAATCGCCCACGTATAAAACGTATCTCCACATTGGGCTTGTTATAGATGTAATCGTGAAACCATCGAGTGTCTACTCTAGCTGGCAGCAGCATAACAACCGTTATGTCATGTTTCGCACTCTGGCTGTACGCC
Organism: Nitrososphaeraceae archaeon; assembly: GCA_019246625.1. Classification (GTDB taxonomy): domain Archaea; phylum Thermoproteota; class Nitrososphaeria; order Nitrososphaerales; family Nitrososphaeraceae; genus Nitrososphaera_A. Next base: position 6,038 of record JAFAQB010000375.1, on the reverse strand, counting down.
TTCTTTACCCAGTCTATGACGTTCTTCCCATAGGGTGGGTTGACATATACTGCTTGTCTCCTAAGTCCGTCATTGTCAATGACACAATAATTCCATTCTTTCGATAGGCCATCATCTTCCTTTGTAAAGCATATCGACACGTTCAATGGATTATCTTTTGTAGTACATGGGTCAAGAACGAAGTGAAACTCAGAGTCTAACTGCCTGTATAGTTTCTTAGGCGTCCCATATTCTATATATTTGCCCGAAAACAAAGCTGCGTTTCTCGACATCATATCAGTGATCCTAGTGGATTGACTTTGATTGTTCTTCTTCTTGCTACTCAACTGCTATCCACGCTATGTGATGATCTATTGCGATCTTTTGATCTATAAATATAATGTGCATATTTGAGTAATTTAAAACAACTTGAGTCTTCTTACTTATGAAGGATCGATAGATACAAGGAAGGCATTTGTTGGATTGGCATAATTGATCTGATGAAGTCCCAAAGACGACTCCTAGTGAAGAGTTAGGTTTAATACATGGTAATTTTTCTTCAATCCAGTCATACGAATCTGAACATGATAGCAACAAGAACAAAGGAAAGGTTTGACGGGCTTGGATGAAAGGAAGAGGAATTTAAAAAATGGTGAAATTGAACAAAGAGACTCCCCCACTGAACTCCTACGTAGAACACGTTTATCATTTCTTGTAACTTGTGGCTTGTTAATAATATTTGCAACAAGTTATGCGTACCTTGAATATTATTACATTAATGATCCTATCTTGGGAAAAACTGCTAATCTAACGGTAAAGGGTGGAACTCATCGCGTAGCGACACCGATAATTGGTGGCCTTTACTCTTACCACCTATATCCAATGATGATAATCTTTATTCTTGTGGGTTTTGGCCCTTTCTTTGACAGTATCAGTTTTAACATACTTGGAAGACATGAAAGAAGAAAGGCTGCATCACTAGGAGTAGCAAATATTATATCCGCTATGCTAATTGAAGATTTTACATGGTTTTTCTATAGATGGTGGTTACCACTTGATAACGATCCCAAGAAAGGCCTTCTTATGCAAGCTTCAGATTGGACAACAAGGAACTTGGGTTATATACCTATACCACATACAGGATTATTTGGTAGCTTTGTTATTCCTTATTGGTATGTTATTGCTATTATAGGAGCTGGTGTTTTTTACTACTATGCATTTAAGAGACCCAAATAGCCACCTGACCTGCCTGTTACGGGTATGATGTATGCCCTGCTATGTCAAAAGCTTAAATGAAGATAAGTTGATTAAAAATAAATATTAACAATGCTGACAATTTAATTAAATGCCAAGAAAAAACTTGATTCATTTATTCTTAGTTTAATTGTTCAGAAATCTATATTCTGATTAGTGGGAGAGAGCAAGAAAACTGATGTATATGAAATACAAGAAAAAGTTTGCAACCGGCACGAATGTGAAAAATCTGCCTTGCATATTTGCAAAAGATAATAGGTAGAATCGAGAACCTAGAGATAGGTCATCATCTTTAAAAATATCTATTCTATAACATCGTCTTATTATTGGTTCCATAGGATCTACCATTTCTTACATCAAACACAGCATAATGTCAATGGCACGTAAGACTATATTGGTCCAGGCTACCTTCTTCCAATGGTGCACCTTCGTGTGTACAAATAGCATCCATTACACAAATCTTGGAATCAACCTCGGACAAAAGTATTCGGCTTGCTGTCAGGTTCAACTCTAAGTAGGTTAACCTTCTTAAAATCTCGCTTGTTTGCTACCTTCTTGAATCCTACGTTTGATGACATAGATGAGAAATCATATGATATGAATTCTATTTACATGTTTTCTCACAACGAACATTTGTTATTCCTAGCCCTCAAATAATAATATCTGGCAATATAAGAATCATTAGGAAAGCTATTAGACCACAAAACAGCAGTCATGTATGAATTTTTCACTAATATTATTCAAACAATCAACTCGGCTATTAGAATTATTAAACCAGGACGGTTCAAACATCTAATGCTTCGAAGATTCTTTGAGTCGAGGCTCCTACTAGCCTAGAGCAGGCCAGCAGGGATAATCAAGTACCGTGCGACGCTGTATATTAAATTTCTAATACTATGAGCGCCATAGTAATGTTATGGTACAAAAGCAAATTGCTTTTGAAAAGACCCAAAGACGACGTAAGGCCTTAACTCTAAGCGATATCTCGCCTATGTGGAATGAACGCCTAAAAGGACAGCTACCATTTCCATTATCCTATACATGGTGGCGATGGTATTTTGAACTAAAGTGTGCGTCAAAATGCGTCGTAGGAGAGGCATATAATTTCTCATCATCTTATATATACAAATGTACAGAGTGTGATGACATAGGCTGGAGGTTTATGTTGTACTTTACGCTCCATTCATATTCTAAACTAGAAGAGAACAAACAGAGATTTCTCATACATTGGAATGAAAAACATACAGAAAACCTTTAAGAAAAGGTACAGCTTATTTCAAAAGACTTTGAAAATTGGATTTATGTCCCGAGAAATTTTCGATTTGTAAGGTGTAAGTGTCAATAGAATGTCGCTACGGTCCAAGACAAAAAGAGGATAAGGATTTAAGTGAAGAAATGCAATTTTAAGAAAAATGAAAGCTGCCATTTTTGAAAAAGCAGGTTTAGAATATTTTTATGTGTAGTAGACGCAAAAGAACCAACAATAAGCGACCATAAAATACTAATAAAGGTTAAAGTAACTTGCGTATATCCAATAGATAGTTTCATACTTTCTGATGCATTGCCAAGAAGTGGCTCCCTCACTCAAAATCATCATATTTCTTCGCAAGCAAATAGACACATATTTGTAGAATATCTCGTAGTAACTCTTTATATCCTATTTTTATTTCATAATTTTCTATGTCTAAGCAAGGTAACAGTAATAAAGATCATGCAGTAGAATTTGTCGATTCGCCGCCACAAGACAGCAGCTTCTATGACAGCATTACAGAAACAAATGTCGAAGACGCAAGGACTCCTTCAAAAGAAGATGTGGCTAAACTCTTTGAAGGTAGGAATTTGGTTTTTGTCTCCACTTTGTCCAAAGATGGGTCTCCTCATGTTACCCCCGTATGGGCCGATATCCAAAATGATTTAATTCTAATAAATACCTCTGAGGCAGCTGCAAAGAATAAGCATGTAATAAGGGATCCGAGAATTGCAATTTCTATAGTAGAACACTATAATCCGTATAATATGGTTTCAATTATGGGTCGAGTTGTAGAACGTAATACAGATGGTGCGGATGAACATCTCAAAAAGCTCGCAAAGAAATATCTAGGTATAGGCAAATACTATTACAGACCTCCAAAAAACAGAAGGGTCATCTTGAAAATAAAGCCGGAAAAGATAATGGGTTTGTCACTCCATCCTGCTTTCTATTTCCTAGCATACTCTCCCTGGTATTAGCCCGAAAGGTTATCTAGAGAATAACAAGCCTTGACGGGAAAACGATGTGGCTAATATAATGTTGATAATGGCTGAGATCAACTACTCTCAAACTCATCAGTAATATAATAGTCATTCATATTGAGAAAGCATAAAACACTAAAAATACTGCATAAAAGGGATATTATTAGAGCCATTAAACTTTAACCTTACTCTGGGTCATTCGATTGATAATAACCATAGGTAGGCATAATCCTTATCATGTAGTTTCCACGATCTCCAAGCGGTTGACTACAAAAGACAATGACAAAACATGAATTGCAGAACATAAATAATCAAATTGCAATCCTAAACAGAATAAGCTATAAGAATAGCTATAACAAAACGAACTAGATAGCATATTCAGACTTTTGAGTATGAGTTAGAAGGATATGTTAATGGACTAAGGAATCATAATAGACAACAACCAATCCCTAAGTTCGGCCAGTAGCAGCAAACAAAATAGACAAGATGTTGAGAATTAGAAGAAGTAAAAAAATAATTCATAGATATATCTAAAGGTACCCTTGTAATTGAAATGGAATATTATCTACTACCGGTGGAAGAAAGTGAAGCAGTAGCATTTGAAGAAGCCTTAAAGAAAATTGATTACGATATAGATGATAGAGCCTCTATATGGACTAAAGAAGACATTGATAAAATTATAAATACCATGACAAAGGAGAATGCATCAAAGTTGATCGTAGAGTTTTTACCTGATCCAGTAGGAGACAAGTTTGCTAACCTGTTTGGAATAAAATTCAATCAGTCATCATCATGAAAGCAAAGAGGGAAGCGCTAAAGTGCTTGTGAAAAGGATAGGTTAGAACTGAACAATGGAAGCAAGGTAATGAGATTACTTTATTCTTAGAGGAATTCATATCCAAATATATACATTCTTCATAATAGTCTGAGAATTGTAACAATCTAATATTACAAAAGCTTTCTCATTAAAAGATATGACCTGAAATTTAAAACAGATAAATAATTTACTAGCCATTGCTATTTAACAGAAAAGGATGTTAAGTTTCAATACAAAAGCTATCATAATAGTAGGACTAATAATGGCAACAACTGCTATTATTATAATGGTATTGTCTTATTTTCAATATGCAAGCGCTTTTTCTTTAAATGGCGCTCTCAACAAACTATTTGGTGGATTATTTCATAAGACGCCTAAACAGTCAACCACATCACCACCAACTCGAACACGGCAGAATGCAAATAATACATCCGCACCACCACCATCATCATCAGCACTACCAATGTCGCCTAGTTCAACAGGAATACCATCTGCATGTCACATCCTTAACGGAGTTCTACCAGATCCAAAATGCACACCAGGAGCCATAAATCTATCTGTAACTCAGGACAATATTAAGAACACAATCTGTGTTCCAGGATTCAGTAGAACAGTAAGACCTCCTGTAAGCTATACTACCCCTCTAAAAATAAAACTCATGCAGTCCTATGGATTTACCGATTCTCGTTCAAATTATGAGCTTGATCATTTGGTATCACTTGAAATCGGTGGAAATCCCACTGACGTAAGAAATCTTTGGCCTGAACCAGGATACGGGCAGTACAACTTTCATATAAAAGACAGATTTGAAAACTATCTTCATAACCAAGTATGTAATGGAGCCATGAGCTTATCTGAGGCGCAGAAAGAAATTGCAACCGATTGGATATCAAACTGGAAAAAAGCTGGACAGCCTTAAGAAGAGGTTCTTTTTTGAGTACAGGTTTCAACCTGACGACGTGTACAGAAGATAGCGAATGAAAACTAAAATTATGATATGTCCTGGGTCCAAATCCGGTGGGAATAGTAGTAGGAATAGTCAGCGGATGTATAAAGCAGTGATAGCATGGATAAAGACATAATCGAAATAATAATCTCCCTAAGTCATACTACATATATTGAGATAGTTCTACACATATATGAAAAAAGGGACTAAAGGATCATAACCAATAACGACAACCAATTTTCTAAAAATGAAAAGCTCCCCATATCCACACATCATTTTCTAAAGTGAAAAACCTCTACAAAGTAGGAACAGTGTATAACTATAATGATTGGAATTCTTTTTGATCTCGTCAATGGCTTTCAAGATATCGTTCAGCACCACAAGAAGAAACGAAAGGTCCTAATCCTCCTTTTTCTGCGTGGCCTGTCTGAATTAATGTCTCGTCTACTAATACAAAAGCAGTAGTAGCAGTTATTCTACTCTTCTTCTTTTTGTTTGGGAAAACATCGTTTGGATTAAATTCTTGTATCCAATACCATATTATTGCAATATATTAATAGCTTTGATCTACAAATGGCTCTACGCTTTTGATGTATTCTCTAAGGCTTGATCTAAAGAAATACAAGTACAATGATATATATCTGATCATAAAAAATCCTCTGGTTCTATTATTATTACATTCAAACATTACAATATGATAGTTAAACTAAGCCTTAGCTATTACCTACCTTTGCCTAACTTAACACGACAATAGTATATAGATACATTTAGATAATGTGATGCTTATGCCACTTTTCTAAAGACATAGCT
>JAFAQB010000284.1 GCA_019246625.1 Nitrososphaeraceae archaeon | reverse complement strand
GCGATGCATAGGTATTTTTTTCAATCCATCTGCTACACATTTGATTAAAAAGGTCTAGTTGGAAAAAATATCCATGACCTGATGTGTATTTGAAATATATCTTTCTAAAAAGTTGGTATACTTCCTCAACTTTACTCAACGTGACTTGCTCAGTACTATAATGACAGAATCCAACTATTGCTCTCCAAAACTTTTTTGGATCAGCCTTCTCTGTCTTATTATCTGCAAGGGTTGCAATAAAGCCAAAAAGGCCTTTCTCTGTAAGAGCATAGTAAATTTTTTGTCTCCCTTTACCAAGGACTCTTCCCTTACCTGGATTTCTATCCCTTAATCTTTTGATTAATCCTTTCCTTTCTAGGATTTTAAATGAATGCCATATTTCTGGATGGTGATGATGGTGGTTTAACTGTGACTCAGCTCCACTTACTGATAGTTTTCCACTTAATGCCACAGACTCTAGTATCTTAATTTGTAGTGCTGGCTTCTTCCTATTATGATCGTACCATAGCCATCTTCTTAAATCGAAAAGTAGGGTTTGCATCCTATAATACTACATCAACACTACTTTTAATAGTTATTTATAATATTTTAACTTTGTAATTGAAGACGCTGATTGATGTAGATCGTCCAATCTGGGCCAAGGTCAAAGAATTTGCTACGATAAAGGACATTTCACTGAATTCTGCTGCTCCTATTCCTATATAATACCATAATCTTCCCATTACTTCATCATGGGTAATGTACAAAACAGTTGAGCCAATCAGGCTATTATAAAGAGTATACCAAACAATGGATCTCTATCAATTACCTTTGATGTATATACAAGACTACCAGTCAACTTTTACGCTGATATTGACTTGAGTGAAATTCGATTATAATATATGACTTAATTTTTCTTCATTCTGGATAAAACGAGATGGGGTAGTTGCTTGCTTGCTGGTAGGCTATTTATGTTTGTGAAAATGAAATTATGATATAATGCTTTAGAAAAAAGTTAAAGAAAGTCATGTTGATAATCATTATATTATAGTTTGTTGATATTCTAATTAGGCGGTACGGAAGCAAAGTTTGCGCGCAAAGTTTGCTTCATGAGGTTATGTGATCGTGATGTTGAATCACCACATAACTTCTTTTCTAGGAAACACCTTTAGTCCATATCCAATTATATTACCGTTAGGTCCCTTTCTTAGTTTATTATATATCATATCCCAGTAATTCACAAACTTCGAAGCATTAGTTAGATATTTCATTGTACAATATGCTGATGCATCTGCTATCTGCATAGGTTCACTTACTGCTGAAGAAATGAACACTGGTTCTTCAATAATATGATTTATCTGTTGAGTATTTGATCCATTTTTTCTGATGTGGTTTATTACACTTGTTGCTACTTTGTCTGACGAGCGTGAGCCCTTATCAATCATTATAATGCCCTTGTCAAGGGAGTTCATACTATTTTCTGAAATGTACCTATCAAATCTCTCTGTAATGAATATCCATGCAGCTCTAAGTGGATTCCAATATGGAAAGGCATTTTGTATTAGACGTTTTTCTATACCAACAGAGATTATTGTTATTGGCATTAAACTCATTGAGGTATAGAGATTTCTAAGGAGAACAATACGCGATCGAGGATCTATGTCTTTGAAATCTCCCTCTCCTTGATACATATAGTATGCATGAATTTCCTTATTAGCATATAGCCCCTTAAAATTAGTCTCCTTATAATGTCTAACCCTATTTTCTATATCTCGGAGACTAGTTTCATGAATGATTATACCCGATAAGACATAATATTGACCTCCCTTAAGCGTTGGATTCCCTGAATCATCTACATACATCAAATACAAACAGTTATCTTCCAGCAGCTTACAAGGCAGCTATTTTTATAAGATTCTATAGCTTTTTTAAAAAGATCTCCCACAGACACCAACTGTCAATGACAAGCTTTTCCTTTTTGTATACGCTGATTCTTTTAGTATGGGAAAGTTATCCCGCTGATTCTTTTGGCTAGATTGGATCAGAAATCCCAGCTTCCTCAGGAGAGCTTTGCAGGTCAGGTAGGTGATACTATGTTCACCTGTCGTCAAAGCATAAGCTTCTTGAGCAGCTTGGGATGCAGATAAAATATATTTTC
>JAFAQB010000281.1 GCA_019246625.1 Nitrososphaeraceae archaeon | reverse complement strand
TATTGAACTCTTATCTATTGTACATTTATAGGTTCTAGTGAATTACACAAGTTAACAACAATTGAGACAGAGATAAGAATCAGATATGTCGACGTGAATCTAAAAATTATTTCCTTTGGATACCTACTTCTCAAATGGTAATATAATCTTATAAACCATCACAAAATATTAGATAATATAATGAGATTGAAAGACTATGAAATCAACCCTGCACTAATAGTAACAGATGTCCAAAATGGCTTTGTTAGCAAAGGCGGTTCATATGATCTTTTAGGAATGGAAGTTTCTCATTATAAAGAGGTTATCCCTAAGATTCGCGACCTGATTATAATGTGTAGAAATGCCCGAATCCCGGTTTTTTATACACAGGCTGTAAGGGAGGCTTCGGGAATCGATCTTTTAACCAAGACCCATAAAATTTTGCCAAAATCCAGAGAAGAAAGAATCATGAAGAGACCTATCTGCATAAGAGGAACATGGGATGCAGATATAGTTGAAGATATTAAACCTATAGAGGGAGATCACGTAGTAATAAAAAGGAGAGATTCAGCTTTTCATGACACAGAGATAGGTGTCTGGTTAAGGAGCATCGGAGTGGATACGCTCATCTTCTGCGGTATTGATACATCGATATGTGTAGAGACTTCATTAAGAGACGCGTTTAACTTGGGATACGATGTAATACTTGTTTCTGATGCAACAGCATCAAGCAATAGAAAACACTACGAGTCAACGCTTGAGAATGTGAAGGGTTACTATGGACTTGTAATGGAGTTGGGAGAGCTATTCAATTATCTGTCAGTATACATAAGTCAATATTCTAAGTGAATGAGTAAAATCATATGTTAGATGCCATTAGCAGTTCATCTTGGGCCAAATCAAACAGTCAAAATATATAATATTCTAAATCATGTTGGCTTCTCGCAACTTTTGAGGCAAATAAGTTTCTGCCAGATACTTGAATCCATGCTTAAAAAATGCATCTAATTCGCATTTCTCTTTACGTTGCAAGAATAGATTTAATTCCTTCTGCCATTGTTTATCCTGCAACCAAGGTTTCTTTTTCATATCGTTAGCTCTATTAATATCTTCATCAGATGCAGTTAACCTAGCTACTTCGGGGATATTGTATTCATAAATATCAGAGAATAGCATGCCCAGTACTTTGGCGTCAGGGGTAACCAGTCTATCACTGTCATAGCTAAGTGACTCACTACCGATCTTATAACGAAGTGCGATACCCAAACCCCAGGGATCGGCATCTGCAAAGATTACCACTGGTTTTTTCCATTCCTCATTTAGCGTCTTAACCATCATTCTTGTAGCTCTGTCAGGTTCTCCGGATCCTGTCAGTAGGATTGCGTTATATTTTTGGATGAACCCGGATTTTCGAATATTATTGAGAACTGTATCCTTTTCCACCACCATTACAAAATCTGCTTTTACATTTACAATTTCAACATCGCGAATATTGGTAGGGATTAATTGCGATGTTGCCTTGCTTCCCAAGTTGCAGTCAATGAGATCGCCGCCGACACGCAGCATAATCGGACCGGAAACCATCCCTTTTGGTTTGGATGTAACAGAAAATTCCTCTCTAGGTATTCCTGTAAGCAACTCCACAGCCTTGATCGCATCATCAGAATTTTCTTGACTATTCCAGAACTTTTGTTTGTTCTTTTCATCGCCTACAGTGCTGAGTGTAGCATAGTACATGCCCCTGATTGTACTTTCCATTTCCTCATCAAGTAATCTTCGGATTGCACTGGCCATAACTATGTATTGGGCAAAAGTGGGAATTTTTTTGGTACTATCCGGACTTACCTGAACGGTCTTTATTCCTATGGTAAGCATCCTCTTTGCGTCGGACCAAACAGTATTATCGTAACCGACTTTAGGAACGTCTAAAACTGGCATTGTCTTTTCCGTTATTATATCCTTGCTAACATCTCTCATTATCAGTTTAATTTTTTTAACAACTTCTTGATGGCGCTTATCTGTAGCTGTCACCTATTTTCTCCTCGTCTTTTTTTGAACATTTAAGATATCCAGGGTCGTCTGGACTTTTCGCTGAGTATTCTTTTTATTTGTGTTTTGGTTCGTTCTTTCGGTTTTCCTGTTCTTTTCTTCATGTTGATTATCCCGATCCATTCTGCTTATCAAAATTTTATCTTCAACTTCAGTTGTTTCATGTATCTCCCCGTCGATTCTTTCTCCTGTAATTTTATCCTGTCTTTCTGCAATAGGGTAGTTGATCTCTCCTCTGACATGTCGTTCTGCAACCCTTGTAAATGCTTCGGAAAGCCTATCTGGGTCAACCTTGATTGATTCGGAAATTGCATTAACTATTAAGGGAATGTAATATTTATAAAGATGTAATCTACTTTCTGCCTCTTTGATTCGTAACTCTTTACGAATTTGTGCACTTACCTTCCTATATAGATCAGCTAAACATACTTTCATGTATCGTTTCAAGTCTCCTTCTGAGGCAATACTCTCCTTGCCTGCCGTCTTGTATGGAATTTTTGTAGAACAAATATGAAAAAAAATATGAATCGGAAGCAGTTCTACGGCTCGAACAGCCTTCGTTTCAGGATCCGCAAATTGTTCTTTTACCTCTTTTTTTGAGATTCCCATCTTGTTAATCTCTACCTCGGAAACTACTTCTCTTGCCACATCCGAACCCTCATCGTACAATAACGGAATCTTGTTTGCGAATCTGTATAGCCTAAATGAGCTTATGTCTCCGCCATAAGCAATTCCGCATTCTACGATAGTTGGTCTGTTATTGATCAAGCATATTTTAGATGAGTAGGTTGTCAACGATGGTTTTAATATCTTGATTGACAACTGTGGCTGCGAGTGTTCTGCAGGATGCGTCTGCTTGTTTATAACAATTGCGTATTCTGAGGTCATGCCTGCAGTCAGAATTTCTTCTCCAATTGGGCTAAGATGATCAGTATTAGGTATCTGGAATTTAGTCTGCTTGCATATATTAACAACCTTAATTAACTCATGTTCGTTATATTTGTCGGCTGGCTTTATTTCTACTCCTGATCTAGTGATAATTTCTTTAGCCTTTTCGGCAGATAGCTTTTGAAATGAATTACATAATACACCTAATAGAGTTGTCTTTTGATTTGTGAAATTCAATATTGCTTTTTTCAGTGTCTTCAAGTCCATGTCTCCTGGATGAGGCAATACTTCTTTAGCAGGCTGTGGCATCATCTTTGTTCGTCTATCAAAGACAACCTTACCTTCATCTGATTCAAAGACTAATAAAGCATACGGATTGACAATACTGCTTTGACTAATGTAATCATAAATCCTATTTTTTGTTATCGGAGATAACCGAGCACGCAAGACGGCCTGAACTTTGAAGCCAGAGCCAGCCTTTATAACTTGTTCATTGGTTTTCAGTACTTTCCTGACAAGGATTATAGGCTTATTTGTGCCAATATCTGTTCTAAGCTCAAAATAATGTTCTGATCCTTCATCTTGCGGCTTTGTCCATACTTTGAGTGGATGATCCGTGTCCTTCGTCGAAAAGGCTGCAATCATTTTTAAGCCAACACCAAATAGGCCGCGTTGTTGTTTTTCTACATATTTTCCAGAGGTCAAGAAAGAGCAGACTGCAACAGGGACTTTATCAGGTGGAACTCCAATACCATTATCTTCGCAAGAAACAAACCACATATCGTTGACTGGGTCTAATAGCTTTAAAGATAATGAAATATAAGGTAGGGTATGATTACTTTCGCAAGAATCTAATGCGTTTTCTATCAGCTCTCTTACAGCCATGTACAGTATCCGCTCGCCGGTGAAGCCGGCAAGAGCAGAATTATCAACGAAGAATTCTGATTCGGCTTTCCTATTATAACTGACTTTGATTTTGCTACTGTGTGGAGTCATTCCAGTTGTTGCCTTCGTTGGTTCAGACGCAACATCCACACTAGCATTAGGTTTCAAACGTCGAAACTAGTTATGTAACTCAATTTAACTTTTTACAATACTCGATTTAGCTCTTTACCACAAATTTCTTGACAGACCAATAACAAGAATACGATATCTCAGGTAATCAGCGAATGCAAGATTTCGTCTAGAACCACTCACAAAAATGCTAATCATGTAAAGGTTGCAAATGTCATCTCCTTTGATATAATATATACATGACGCAATTCATCTCCTCATCAGTCTTGTTTTGAATAAAAAATAATTGCAAAATACTGTTTTGTTTTGTACAATACATAAATCTTCAAGGTACTTATAAAGCAAACATATCTACTGAGATCGAATGGAAAAATTAATACAGATATCCCTTCTATTTTTATAAAATGGATATTACTGATAGGTTATTTCTTATTACAAGAGATCCAACTGAGGAGATTATTACAAAGGATCAATTGAAGTATGTTCTGGAAACTGTAGCGTATCCAAAGCATTACATTGGATTGGAACTATCAGGTAAATTACACCTAGGTAGCCTAATCTTAACAGGTTTTAAAATCAATGATTTTATTAAGGCTCAAATACATTCCACTGTATTTCTGGCCGATTGGCACACGTACATCAACAATAAGTTAATGGGAGACTGGGATAAGATTAAGGATGTCTCAAAGTACTATTATGATGCGTTCAAGTTTTTTTGCCCGGGTGTTAACATAATACTCGGCAGTGAAATTTATGAAAATTCATCTGATTACTGGGAAAATTTTGTCCGCTTCAGCAAGCATATGACATTGTCAAGGATAACGCGTTCATTGACGATCATGGGCCGGAGTGAGAGAGACACCCTTGATTTTTCGCAGCTGCTTTATCCAATAATGCAATCGGTTGACGTTAAAGCGCTAGATTTGGATATTGTACACGCGGGAATGGATCAGAGAAAAATACACATGTTGGTCAGGGAAGTATTTCCTAGATTAGGATGGAAAATTCCCGTTTCCCTACATCATCATTTACTGCCAGGGCTGTCAGAACCTGTCAAATTAGGACTATCTGAAGATCCACTCGATGACGTAAGGGTTTCGAGTAAAATGAGCAAGAGTAAGCCAACAAGTGGAATCATAATTCATGACGATGAAAATACCATAAGAGAGAAGATAAACAGGGCGTTTTGCCCTATTGGCATTGTTGAGCGAAACCCTATACTTGAACTGATTAGATACGTCATATTTCACGAATTTGAGGAATTTAATGTTGAAAGGTCACTGAAATATGGTGGTAACATTATATATACAAATTACCACGAGGTCGAACAAGATTTTATTAGCAAGAAAGTCCATCCGATGGACTTAAAAAGCAGTACGGCTGCTTACATCAACAAAATAATAGAGCCCATACGTAATTATTTTCATAGCAAAGAGCAAGATTTACAATTTCTCCAATAGATCATTCGATCTTTTTTGACAAACAATATTTTTTACTTTACTTGTAATTGTATGATTTCATGAAAAATAGGTTATCGAAGATACTATAATGTGACACATGTTCAAATTATTATTATTACACAAAACGACGGTGAGAAACTACAAAGCATTGAAATTACGATTGCTAAAGATTTTTAGACGGCATAGATGTTGCAGGAGCCTCTTTGACAAGTTCGTATTTCGATCTATATCCTCTTGGATTTATCATCATGTCGTTGTAATTGAAAGTAGATGAGTTGCCTACAATTAATGTCGTGATCATTCCAAGCATGTCTTGGTGTTCTAGCATTTTATCAATGGTGGTGATAAGTACCCTCTGGCTTTCTCGAAATGCGCCTTTAATAATTGCTACAGGAGTTGATGGCTCTCTATACTTTAGGAAAATATTTCTAGTATCTCTTAACTGATGCACACGCTTCTTGCTTGCAGGATTATAGATAACAGTCACATAGTCGCCTAAGGCCGCAGCCTCTACACGTTTTACAATTATTTCCCACGGTACCAGGAGGTCGCTCATACTCACCACCGCAAAGTCAGTCATGAGTGGCGAGCCAACCAAAGCAGCACAAGAGTTCAGAGAAGAAATACCGGGGACACATTCGATATATATTCCATTTTCTTTCCTCCATCCTTTGTCAGCAAGTATTTCGTAAATTAACCCAGCCATGCCATAAATACCCGGATCCCCTGAAGATACCAGTGATACCACTTTGCCATTTTCTGCAAATTGGATCGCTTGGTTAGCTCTATCAACCTCTTGAGTCATAGCATATCGGTAGACTTCCTTACCACCAATAAGATCCTCAACTAATGAAATGTAAGTATCGTAACCAACAATAATTTCACTAGCTTCAATGACTTGTTTTGCTCTAAAGGTCATATGTTGGTGGTCGCCTGGACCAACTCCTACAATGAATAATTTGCCTTTATTCATTTCATAAGAATCACATAAAACACAATTTATTATAGTTTATGCTTGAAAGTTGTGGTGGAGGGGAAGAAAGGGGAAGAAGACAATGGTGCTTGAATGCTAGAATTAATTCATAATAAAAATGAAAGCAACAACAATTGAAAAGCAGCAATATGCCCTTCAACAGCCGTAGCTACGTGCTTAAATATCAAATGATAAATCCGGCTGTGTAGAAAACATCAGTCTTGTGATAAGATTGGTTAATCTATGCATATTGTACGCTATACATCTAAAAGATATCTCTCTGTTCTGTGTTTTTACCAATCTAGATGTAATGTGCTCTCCAAATAGTCGTTTTATCACTGAAAGTATGGTTTCATCCTTTCTTGTTTCGCTGACTGTACAACAATTTGGAATACCCATGCTTCATTTGCTTTCTGTATCTCCCATGTGTCTTCCATATTGGTACATGTCTATATCGGGCAGGCAGGTATCACACTAAATGCATGTAGCTGTTCTCTAACCAAAACGTGATTATCTTCACTACTATCATATCCCTTATCAATCACCTGTAACAACAGATAGTGGTAGGATTCCTGATGTCTTTGTTATAATCCCGCCGAAGTCTATAATAATATCATGTATAGTAGTAGGAGCACGTCTGATTTTAATTCTACAGATTATCTGTTGTAGTAGTACATCGGCTGCTGCTGCTAATGATAGTTTAATGTATTTTCTTCTT
>JAFAQB010000278.1 GCA_019246625.1 Nitrososphaeraceae archaeon | reverse complement strand
AGCAGATAAAATTGTAAAAAGAATCATGCCAACAACAGAAAGTGTTATAACAATTGAAGTTCTATAGGTCATATACTTGTCAATTAATATTGCTGATACTTTATATGATGATGGTTTAAGAATATCATAACTATGATTAAAGTAATTTTGAACATATTTTTTTATAAATAATTATATCATCCCACAAGTGCTTCTCCAAGATTATTATTAAGTACAATAGCTAATCTTGTAATTGTTCAAGTGCGATAAGAAAACTAGGGTGGACCGAGTTGCTAGATGTTCGCTAGATATTTTACTTTTTTGTATACCATTACTCATCTAGACTATCTCTCATTATTTACAGGAATCATATGCCGTACGTATTCTACCTGCAGATTATACAAACATACCCAATCAATTTATTATGTCGCTTAATTGATTTTTAAACAGCAACATAACATATGAGGAGTGCCTGATTAAGTGCACTTAATTTAGTCAGTCAATAATCGGGAAGAAGTCTCAAATATTCTGATGCTATTTAACGTACAGTATTCTAGTCTCAACGCTCTTATTATCAAATGTTATCAATTTTTGTTATCCCCGGTATCTGTCATTGTCATCTATTATAGACTTTTATATGTTATCATGACATTTAGTTAAGGCATATTATTGATTTGACTCATGCAAAGAAGGCAGTTTGTAGTTTGAAAGGAGGATTAAATGTACATGGGAAGAAAGATCATTCATGAAGAAGAGAAGAAGAAAAAATAACCATCCTAGAAAATGACCCACCTGCCATCTCATGAATTGCATCATCAGCTTTTTGCATCCATATCGACAAAATGATTGGACAATTATGAATTAAAAGAAGATATGATAAAATCTAAAGAAAATGACTTTGATATCGATAGAAGGAGCAAAGACTAGACTGGCAGATTGCAATGTACTATTAAAATACATGGTATTCCTTCAAAAGAATGGATTTTCAGATTGTGGCAAGGGTCAAATTATAGGCCAAGTATCACTACTTCAAGAATATCTCAAAGAAGAAGAGCAACAAGAAAGCAAACAAAGCAGTATTGATAAATCATCTCAGCAGCAGAAAGATCAACATAAGCATCAAACAATATTAAAGGATGCAAACAAAGTGGGAAAAACAGTAGCAGAAACATTTCGAGATAATTCTACTAATAACACTTCTGAATCTAAATTAGGCCTTTTGGGACAAGTTGAAGGTATGATTGATAAGGCTAAAGACACGACGATAGAAGAAAATGAGCTTAGTGAACACTGGATCAACGGGCAGGTACATCAGACATTAACACAGCCAATACGAGCTACAAGAGAAGACAACTATGGTAAACTGCAGCCGCAAATTAGTGGAGTAACAATAAACAAAGAGGCAGAACAATCATGGATTAATAAAATAAAAAAATTGACTGAAGTAGAGAATTGGCGATCATGGCAATAGGTGTAAATTATGAATTAATCTAGTGTTGTAGAAATAGTATTGACATAAAAATTGTCATATTCTTCAGTGCAGTAATAAAAATGGTAGAGATACTGCTTTTGGTGCACGAGATGTATGGGCGGTTATTCTAATAAAATATTGATGGGAATGTTCGAAACCTGATTGGTTTACAGAGTAGTATACAAGACCTTTAGTTTTGGGCCAGGAGATTTCTTGTCATACCTCACAACGTTTTAATACCTTTTATCCCCAGCCCAAAATCAATACTTGGTCACTTATTAAATAGTATTTTTATGCAAAATGAGAAAAGGATAGCTGAAAACTCAAGACCATTGAGTTATCTTGCAACTCTGATATAGAACCAATCATAAGATTCTATTTATTTATTTGAATAGATACGGCAAAATAAAACTTTGAACATTGACAAATCTGAGAAATATGCTCCAATTGTTAAGTCAATATTTAGAGTCATAACATATTTAATATTCCTTATAAATTGATTATATTAGGATGAAGATCGTAATATGAATATACGTGCTAGCATTTTTATTTTGATCCTTTTATCGTCATTGCTGGTAATTTTAGTACCAATTGATTCAAGTAAAGAAGTAAAAGCACAACAAGGAGTACCCACTGCCAATAACACTAGCTGCATTAGCTATGATCCTGTGCGAAGACTAATCACTGTCTCATGTAAATCTGCTACCTTGACTGATATATACAATCAGTTGAAAAACCCTGATGTTTTAGATAAAGACCCACAACAGCAAGGTGTATGGCTGCTAAATGCAAATATAACCATAGATAAAGGCTCCACTCTAACTATTGATCCTACCGATACTACATGGCTAAAGATACTTACAGATGGAAAGACTCTTGCATACGGTATTCATGTAGTGGGTAGTTTAAAGATAGATTCAGTCAGATTAACTTCATGGAATCCACAGACAAACTACTATGGAATAAATGCTGGCTCAAGAGAA
>JAFAQB010000249.1 GCA_019246625.1 Nitrososphaeraceae archaeon | reverse complement strand
AATATCCAGGATAAAAAAGGAAGTTCAGAAAATTGTTGCAGGTAAATAAGCAAATTCAAGCTTTTTGGTTTCAGTACATTGATGTCCTCCCTTCCATTTTCTAAGGATCTTTTTGGAAGATGTGAAAGTTTAACTTTCATTTTTTTCTCTACAGTGTTTATACATTTTATACCCAACGACTCAGGGAAGAGTTAGCTAGCATTCAAGGGAATAAATAAATACATTAGAGTATCTTTGATCTAGTAATTCTAATATATTTCGATAAAGGATCAATCCCGTAGCTAATAGAGCCAGTGATAAAACCATATACGATTCAAAAATATAAATCCAAAGTATTACATTTTCAGAATAATGTAATAACCTTAGCAACTGCCTCTTATTTATGATTGACGAAAGTTTTCTATTCCTTCCCAAAACATTTTGAATCTCTTTTGCAATCTCTCGAGTTGTCTTGCATTGATTGTTGTATAGCTCTAAAACTTTGCTTTCCTTTGAGTATTATTGTCACTTGACAATTGTAATGTTACTATAAAAAAGAACTCACCTGCTTTATCTTTTCTCTGATACCGCCTGATATCAATCGTCGTTATCTTGATACCTACATTTTTCTCTGATTCCACCTGTTACAATTGCATATTTTTACGAAGCTTGTACAAAGAGAAAAGGAGGCACTATGATTATTATGCCATAAAATCTGAAAATGTGTTTTGCTAAATGGCATTGTAATGAAAGTTATTTCCTCTTCCTGTGATTATTAGCATACATAACAGCAAGTCATAATCGTTCGTATAACCATACGAGAATGCAAGAATATAGCCAAACTGATGGGAATTCCGACGGACATAATTGACAATGTCGAGGAATCGGCTACTGATATAAATGCAATCATAGATTGCGAAGAAATCTCGATGATAATAAATCATTATAGTAGAATGGACGAACATGAGGAAATGGCACTCCATTGATGATGTTTCAAGAACAATAGGAAACCACCAACTCCAAAAAAATCAGCACAATACCAAGAAGAACAATCAATCTAAGATCTAAACTATCAAATTATTCGGGATTATCCTGGGATTGTTTATTGGCTTTCTTACTTATTAATGCTAATGATATGTCATAGTACATTGTAGTGAAATGAATATCATCATCCATGAATGAGATTTTTTTGTCTTTGTTCCACATGTATCACCAGACATGCGAGAACTGGTAACTTTTTCTCGAATACTCCTTTGGTTTGACTACGTCATTAAAAGCCAATAGCAAATCCGGCTAAAGATTGATTATACCTCTCTTTTTTCTCCTCTATAATATGATCAGCCATAGCGCTAACATATGGAACATATAGAATAAAGCACACCTTTTACTATTAATTATCAATACGAGAATTAAAATATTATTTCCTGCTATATCTTTCTAAATAACCGCGTCTTTAACATCTGAAATTCTTCCTCTGTGATTATTTCATTTTTTCTTAAATCTGCTAAATCTTTTAGCTCATTCAATATATTTACTGAGTCGAAGGTCTGTTTGTCTCGAATTTTATTTTTATTGTAATCATTGTTATTATTTCCTGCATCGTCATCAGCTTGTTTTACTCTGCTCATTTCCTCACTATTGTAGATGTAACTATAATCATATCGTTGTGGCAGCTGCTGCTGAAGGCATGTCTGTTGTCGCTCTTGTTGTTGTTGCTGCTGTTTTTCTTGTTGCTCATTATTATTATATAGGTCTTTTCCAGAATTGCTTTCTTCAATAGCGGTATCATATTGAGCTGTCTCTTTTATTTTTATGATATTTCCTTTTATTAAAAACCTTGGTACAATGAATATCAATATTAACATTCTCGCAATATCTGATATCAAAATTAAGGCGAAGTATTCATATGCAAGATTAGAGGTCGGTTCTATGTGTGAAACTCTGATGATATAGGCTATCGACACCCCCATTATTAGAATTGCAAAAATAAATAACTTTGTTAGTTCATATTTAGGTAAGGCAATATTGAATACTATATCGTTCTTGTTGGGATCAACGTCATAATTATATGACCAATGAAAGTTTATTATCTCTATAGTCAAGAAAAACGTAACAATACCTCTTATTATAGTAGCAGGTATATCATAAATAATACTACTAAAGGAAAAATAGATTCTAAAAATCTCACTTACACC
>JAFAQB010000221.1 GCA_019246625.1 Nitrososphaeraceae archaeon | reverse complement strand
GTATATAAAGTATAATAAATTAAGAACAACAGACAAGAGACAATTACGGGAGAAGTTATTATTATTATAGACCTACCAGACAGAAGCTGATTTGGGTTTGGGACAATATACACAACTCTCTTGTAGTATTATTTCTAAATAACTGGTAAGCATAATGTAAAACCAAACCATAAGCAGCTAAGAAAAACTAGCCGATAGCCATGTGCATATTGTTTTTAGGATGAATGAGAAATCTAAGTAGTAGGACAATATTGTTTTTCATATTGTCATATCATAACACTTTATGGCCTTAATTTATCTCATTTTTTAACTTAAGATCTGTGCGAGGTGTCTTTTTTTCCATATTCGTTGTATCTGCAATATTATCACAATCAATGGATTCGCCGGTATCATAATCATTGACATTTGTAGATAATTCCAAAGATCTAAGCTCATTATTATTATTATCATCATTGAACTCCTTGGATTGTTTCTTCGACATAAGATATAACATCAGAAACTGATTTATTTGTATATTGGAAAATAATAACGTAAGATTACATTCAGATCTTTTCGATTTCCTACCAAATAGAGTATGCATACCTACAACTAATACTTCCAAAGGATAGATATTCCGCAGAAAAGCGATTATGCGGTAAACTGCAATCGACATAATGAAGAAATGGTATTGAGGACATGGATGGAGGGTGATGATATAAGACACAATGTCCTGGGCGTCTCTTACAAAAATAGTTTTGTGGAACTGAAACGTTGAGTCATTATTATTGTATTGTTGATGGACAGAAATTATCGATATAGAAAGCAAAATGAAGCCTATTATCTGATCTTTTTTCTTTGATCTGATTGGTAAGTAGTATATATTTTTAATTGTGTAAATTTGCATGCTCGAAGGATAGATATGAGAGCAAAGTAATCGTCAACAACAAACAATCATATCAATCGCTGATGAATTGGCTAAGCTTGCCAAAGTCAAGAATCAGAATTTCAATAAATGAAACAAGGTTTGTTAACATTATTTACTACAAGTATACTTTATTAGCTTTTTTATATCATGCCTTAGCATAGAATCCAGATTTCCTCTCATATATCTGGCCATTTTGCATTGCTTTTCTAATGAATGTTCTTGCCTCGTCTTGTGTAAACTTACCAGTTCTCACAAGCTCGTTGATAAAATTCTTCTCCTCTACCTCGTTTTTGTCTTGTCCAGACAATGCATTGAAAATTTCAATGAACATCTTCAGCTTTGAAACTTCACTATGAGCTTTGCCATGAAGAACACCAAGATCTACCTTACCTGTGTTGACATCAACGCCTGCAGTTTCTAACATTCTCTGTACGAGATAGATTGCTCTTTCTGCATCCTCAGCTTCGACCTTGTCTCGTAATAACGACCTTGCTCGTGCTGTTGACAATCTTATCAGACCTTCAAGCTGCCTAGGTGTAACGGTAATCATACCTTCTGAGTCCACATTTCTCATTTTCATATAGTAATTTCTAATAATATTGATAGCTTCAGTAGTTAATTTTGGCTCAATTTGTTTTGAGAATGCAAGATATTTGCTGAAGAGATCAATGTCTATAGCAGGCTGTGCAGCTCCTTCTGCATCCTGATGAATTTCTAAAATGTGACCTGCTATGCGACTGTCCTTTTCTTTTTCAGGAGTATCTCTTATCACGTATATGAGATCAAATCTTGTTAGGAGTGGAATTGGTAGGTTCACATTCTCGGTAATATTCTTGAAAGGATCATATTTGCCATACATCGGATTTGCTGCTGATAAAATGGAAGTCCTTGCATTCAAAGTGGCAACAATACCTCCTTTTGCAACAGAACATGTCTGCTGCTCCATTACCTCATGAAGTGCAGAACGGTCTTCAGCTTTTATCTTATCAAACTCATCTATACAAACTAATCCTTGATCACCTAACACTACAGCTCCAGCTTCAAGCATCATGATTCCAGATTTGTCCCGAATTACAGCAGCAGTCAAGCCCGCTGCAGTAGAACCTCTGCCAGAAGTATATAGACCTCTTGGAGCAATTTTAGCAGCAAATTTTAGCATTTCTGATTTGGCAGTACCTGGGTCGCCGACCAAAAGTATGTTAATGTCGCCTCTACGGGTAGAACCGTCATCCAGTTTTTTTGTTATTGAACCTACAATCAATAACAGAATTGCTTCTTTGATTACTTCATGGCCGTAGACATGTGGAGCAAAAGAAGCAATCAGCTTGTCATACGCATCAGCCTTGTTTGCAATAGCCAGAATCTGTTTTTCGTTTTCAGTGCTAATAGATATTCTTTCGAGAGTTCGAGTATCTTTAGTGCCTGCAATTCCACCAAGATATTCAATATTATTTCCTTCCATCCGCAGTCTGAAAAGGCTGGTTTTGACTTGTGGAGAGATTTGTTCTTGCTCTATTCTTACTATTCCAGTTAACATGATCCTATCGCCTGGACGGCATCGGTCTACTAGATCTCCCATTACTGTGACTTCTATATAATGGGGAAGCTGACCAGCTGGTAGATCTTCTGGAAGTTCTTGAAGCCTCACCAATTGAAAGTCTGTGAAAATGCTATTGTCTGGATCCATTTCAAGCTCCTTTTCGGAACAATTTATACATTTCAAGGGTTTTTTCAAAATCAGTCCTTTGAGCTGTGCCTCATTAATGGTATTACAGTTGAGGCAGCGATATCCTATTTTCTTAGCAAGTGGTTTTACTTCAGATGATCTAACTACCATGCCAGAAACTCCTATTAGCTTGTCGATCATCTCTGCATTGATATCGCGCAAGCCCTTTTGTACGGTGTAATTTCCGATCCTGACTTTGATTTTGTCGCGGATCTCCTGTGCATAGTCCGGATGAATCTCGTTTAAAATATATAATACTGCTTCGTTAAAAGCCTCTAACATCTCATCCGGATTGTGGGTAATTCGCTTGGCGAGGCCTGGATTGAAAGTATCAAGATCGATATAATCTATCACAAGTGAATTAGAATTATCTACCATCATGTGATTAATTCTGTCAAAAAATTTGTACCTTCGATCTCTATCCTTGAATGCACGCAAAAACTTTTCGAGGTCGTTGGCTAATGCTGATGTGGTTTGCTCCTCCTCCTGCTGCTCATTCATATCTTTAGCACCTTTTGTTTGAACTCTGAAGAATAACTATGGATCAAGAGATAAAGTTCTTTTTCTTCAACTGAGAGTTTTGCTTCCAATTCCGGCGAAAGAGCTGAAGCAGCCGCCAATTTTACAATCTTCTCAAGGCGAGATGTCACAAACGAAAGCAGAGAAACTATGATGCTCTCCTTTTCCCTTTCATTCAATCCTTCTATATAGTCATGAACTCGAATATAAAAATCAGGATCTAACCCAGACAGATCATGAGGTTTTGATATTCTCTCACGATTCAAAGCCCTTGAAATGTATGCTGAACTATCGTTATCTTGAATTTCAATGACACTTTCTTCAGCGAAAAGTTTTGCCAGCCAGCGTGGAAGAGATGATATGTCACCTTCTTTGGCATCAATTGTTATGCTTCCCAATGATACCTTTAAGTCACGCTTGTATGTTACACGAATATCTTGCATCATATATTCAAAATGGTATGCGCTCTGAATAGTTTCTATCTTGTGGCGTGGAGTCATTGTGATTAATATATGATATCATGGATCCCAAACAATTATATCTTTTGTTAATCTAAATGAGATAGTTAAGGAAATATAATAAATAACTCTTATGGCTTGTAATTACTCGATCTTCTAGATGTGAAACTTAGGCTTTGCGTCAATAGTTACATTACCGCTATCGTAAAAATTGTAGAAGTATTATTAGAACATCATATCTTTTAGATTAAAATCGCGAATAGTATTACGTAGAGGATAATCCCACATAACTGCCATTTGATAAAATATTGGATTAATAACTTTTTATGGAAACTGAACGTTGGTTGGTAGAGGGACGTAAAACCATTAGTAATATAATGCATACCATGTCGCCCTTTATTTATATTCGTCTTTTACATCATTTCCATTTTGCTGAAGCAGTTTGCGGATTTTCGGATCGATGACAAAATCGCAATATGGCGCATCCTGACGTTCTTCATAGTAATTTTTGTGATAGTCTTCTGCAACGTAAAAATTTTTAAAAGGGGTAATTTCTGTCACAATAGGATCTTTGTAAACACCATTTTTTTCAATTTCTTTTTTTACTCTCTCAGCACTCTCTTTTTGTGTTTTGTCATGGTAAAAAACTGCAGATCGGTATTGTGTGCCTACATCTTTACCTTGTCTATTAAGGGTGGTTGGATTATGTGTATGCCAAAAAATCTTGAGAATTTTTTTAAAAGGTATAACCTTCGGATCAAATTCTATCTGAACTGATTCTGCATGTCCTGTTTTTCCAGTGCATACTTGGTCATAGCAAGGGTTTTTTACTGTTCCTACCCCATAGCCTGATAAGACGGATTTCACACCTTTGAGTCTTTTGAAGATTGCTTCCGTACACCAAAAACATCCACTTGCAATCGTTGCAATTTCTGTCTTGTCATTCATGTATGGTTTTTGGCAGCTCCTCTCCCTTTGGTATAAAACGTAATGATAACGAGTTGACACATTCTCGAACATTTTTATCTGTCATACGTTCTCCGAGAAATTCATGTCCTAAATGTCCACCACAGTTTGCACATTGTATTTCCGTTCTCATTCCATCAGGATCAGGCACGCGTTCTACTGAGTTTGGAAAGTTCTCATCAAAGCTTGGCCATCCACACCCGGCGTCAAACTTACTTTTCGATGAATAGAGGGGCACATTACACCTACGACAGATAAATGTTCCTTCTTCGTAAAAATTATCATACTTGCCTGTGAACGGAACTTCAGTTGCTTTATTTACAATGACTCTTTCTTCTTCTGGTTTTAGTTTGTTATAGTTCATACTTAACTGCCTCACCTGATTTTGAAGCTTCTATATGGTATTATTTCATATTATTTATTTATATGTTTTAGTAAAGTGAAATACAAACTCGAAACGACATCCTACTGGATCTTTAACTTTATCATGATACAAATAATAATATGAAATCAAAGCCACTTACTACGTCACGTCATACATGGGATACATATAAGATAGAATGCAGGAAACAACAAACACAAAAACAAATACAAAGCGTATGAAACTTCTTATTATATATATGTATGTTATCTAGAAGTAAGAATATTTTAATTAATTCTTGTGCTTCATATGGACACCTATCTTGATGCTGACGGTAAAGCATGCCATGACAAACCTGGTCTCATAGATAGATAGGTAGAAAGAATTAGCGGTAACAATTTTTATAATTCTATAATAACAGAATACAAATACATTATCAATTTATGAACCTATTACAGCAGTTACCAGTCTCTACAGCAGTTACCAGTCTCACAAGATTGTTATTTTCAATAGGTATTTGGATAAACTTGTCTTCATATCCTTCTCCTTCTACTTTAAATTCATTAGTAATGGACTCTATCTGTGTATGGTTCTTATATTGGCTGCTGCACTTGTTGTTGGCTTTGTTAATGATTGCTGCCAAGCACAATTTGTAGTAGAGACGGGTAGTTATTACTCTAGTAAACTAAATCCCTTATTTCTCTGATTTGCTGCTTATAGTAAATGTGTGCTTTTTTTGCTGGCATGAATGATTTTGACTCCATGATTTATTTGACAAGATGCGAACAATACTTACCAGCATTCAAGGTGGCTGTAGAGATCTATGCAAATGCCAAGAGCGGCTGCCCCAACCAATATTTCTATGGTTTAAAAATTTAAAATCCGACAGCATTTCGATCCTGTATTTGCAAAATAGTAGAGTATCAATCTATTTAGTTTATTATCTATTGTCATACTACTACTACTGTATACCTGTGTCCTTAAATTCTGGAATTATTTGTTTAGATAGCAACTTTACAAACTTTTCACGATTAGGACTTGACTTTGTTAGAACGATTTCTGTAAACCCTAAATCCACATACTTTTTAAGTTTCATTATTCCTTCTTCTGAATTTGATATTACAAGCGCCATTTTCTCCATTACATAATAACCAACAACTTTGCCATTCTCTTCTATTTTTCTTGGATCATGTATATCTGCATCGTAGAATGCTTTTATCATAGATCCTCTCCAAAAACCAATTGACTCTAGAGCTTTTTGCTTGTCTTCATCGTAAGATGCAGGAATAAATAAAACCTTTTCCAACGAGCTATAATCTTTTCCTGCTATTTAGCTCCTTCTTTAAAGGCAGGAAATAGCTTATTTTTGATTTTTTCAGCATCAAGCTCATTTGTAACCATGCCATCCCCTTCTTGGCCTGCTAATCTAGCTGACTGTGGGCCTAAGCCAGCGATATACAGTGGAATTGGATTTTTAGGCTTGGTATAGAGGTTAGAATCTTTTACCCAATAGTACTCTCCTCTGAACGTAACCCAATCCTCTGTCGAGTTTTTTGATTAAATGTATTGCTTCCTTTAGTCTTTTAAATCTCAAAACTAGAAGGCCAGTGATTACCGGAAGTTACTTCGTTAACAGATTCTCCTCTCCCTACAGTAAGGAATACTCTTCTTGGAAACATAAAGCCTAGCGTAGCAAATACCTGGATGGTACCTCAGTATTGGAGGCGTTATACCAGTACCTATGATTATTTTGTTGGTCTTTGCTAGAGCAGCACCAAGCCACGGCCAAGCGGCACCACCAGAAGCTCCGGTATGCCACCATGGCATAAAGTGATCACTAGTCCAGCATCTCTCTATTTCGTTTTGTTCCATTATAATGACGTCACTTAATAAATCAACAGGATTTACCTGCTCATGGGCAGCCAAAATACTGAATTTTACCATATTTTAAGATCAAAACTTGCTCTTCGCTTATTTTACCTTTTTCTGAACTCATGAACCTGTTTTTGCAGCTGTTTTAGTTAGGATTGAAAAAGCTGATTTATTAATTCTGGTTGTCTTACCGTGGTCATAATAGCAATAACAACATGAAAAGGTTAGTAATTATCTGCATCCTGCACACAATGTATTAATATAAAGTAACATCAAAATATTTGCAAGGATATTAGCAACGTCTAATATACTGTCCAACTACTCATACTTCTATTTAACATGTCACAAGAAAGACAGGACTCATTTACAATTTATCTAAAATACAGCCTTAGAAGACATGCTAAGTCATACTCTTCTATGCCCAATTTACTCTAAGCTTAATTCCAATGCTCTATAATATCAACTACAATAATCAACAAATACTCTTTATCCAAACTAGAGCAGTTGGTGGTATTATAGTACATTATATAACCCAGACTGATAAATCTAGCAAGAAATTCATAGAGCTTAAGAGATAACAGTCTTAGAATACATATATATAATCATCCGGTTGAAGTGGCATATATCCTCCTCTACCCTGCATCTTGTAAAATACATATCATATTTTTTACAATTGTGAACGTCTACAATTATACATGTGTTTTTCTATATAACCGATAAGAGATGGCCAAAGATCCTGTTTGTGGCATGTTTGTAGAAGAAAGGCCAGAATCCATTAGGTATAGCAAAGATGGAAGAGAATACTACTTTTGCAGTAAACAGTGTCTCGATGAATTTACGCAACCTGAAAAAGAGTTAAGAAAGCTGAAGCTGTATGTTATGATAAGTATAGCTCTTACAATACCTATAGTAATTTTAAGCTTGCCTCATATGTTACCTGCACAATTTAGTGCTCTATTTCCTATGAATGTTATGCACTATAGTAATTACATAATGCTAGCATTGGCCACTCCTTTACAATTCTGGATAGGATGGAGATTTTACAGGGGATTATGGGATGGAATTAACGCAAGGGCGTCTAATATGGACACACTTATCGCAATTGGAACAACTGCTGCTTATTTGTATAGCTCAACAGTTACCTTAATTCCGAGCTATTTTCCATTTTCATCAGTATACTTTGAAACCGCAGCCATTATTATCACCTTAATATTAATTGGAAGACTGCTTGAGACAAGAACTAAAGAGAAAGCCTCTGATGCTGTAAGAAAATTGTTGGACCTTCAACCAAAGATGGCTAGGCTTTTGAGGCAAAAAGAAGCAGGACATATAGAAGAAGTTGAGATCCCGATAGAACAGGTACAAGAAGGCGAAGTTCTAGTTATAAGACCTGGAGAAAGGATTCCAACCGATGGCATTGTAGTGGAGGGTTCTTCCTCTGTTGACGAATCTGCTATCACCGGTGAAAGTATACCTGCAGACAAGACAAAGGGGGATGAAGTAATAGGTGCAACAATAAACAAAAGCGGTCTACTTGAAGTTAGAGCCATTAAAGTTGGACAGGATACTGTACTGTCACAAATTATTACATTAGTTGAAGAAGCAAGGACAGGAAAGGCACAGATGCAAAGGTTAGTAGACCAAGTTGCTAAATATTTTGTTCCAGGAGTCTTAGCAATAGCAATAGGAGTAGGACTTGGATGGTACTTCATTGGTGATATAGGATTTACGTTTTCACTTTTGGCATTTGTATCTGTAATAATAATTGCATGTCCTTGTGCTCTTGGAATTGCAACACCAGCAGCATTGATGATGGGATCAGGTAAGGGAGCTGAAAACGGTATACTTTTCAAAGGAGGAGAATATTTAGAAATAGCAAAGAAAGTAAATACAATAGTATTTGACAAAACAGGGACTTTGACAAAAGGCAAACCATCTGTCACTGATATAATAGATGTCTCTGGGTTAGGTGAAGACGAAATACTTCGTTTAGCCGCTTTCGCAGAAGCTGGGTCGGAGCATCCTTTAGGTCAGGCCGTTGTCGATAGAGCCAAAGAAAAAGGAATAATAGTATCTAATCCTGAGTCATTTGAGGCTGTATCTGGCCATGGTCTTAGAGCTACATATGCACATCATACGATACTCATTGGAAATAGAAAACTAATGCTCGATAATAATATCTTAGTAAATAATAAAATAAATACGACTCTTTTAGAAGTTGAAACTCAAGGAAAAACAGCTACTCTTGTTGCAATTGATAACAAAATTGCAGGAATAGTTGCACTTGCAGATGCTATAAAAGATGGTGCTAGGCAAGCAGTTGATTCGCTCAAGTCAATGGGTATAGAGGTAGTAATGCTTACAGGCGATAATGAAAGAACTGCTAGAGTAGTTGCATCTAAACTTGTAATTGACAGGGTCATAGCACAAGTATTACCACAAGAAAAGGAACAAGTAATAACTGGACTAAAGTCTCGAGAAAAAAAGGGTGCAGTAGCAATGGTAGGAGATGGAATTAATGATGCACCAGCATTAGCAAGGGCTGATCTAGGGATTGCAATTGGCTCTGGAACAGATATTGCCAAAGAAACTGGAGGAATTATACTGATTAAAGACGATGTCAAAGATATTGTGACGGCACTTGATTTGGGAAGGAAAACAGTGTCAAAGATAAGACAAAACCTTTTTTGGGCCTTTGCATATAATGCTGGATTGATTCCAATAGCTGGTGGCATACTGGTGCCTTTTATGGGCATTGAAATATTTGGATGGCTTCCTATGCTTGCAGGTTTAGCAATGGCAATGAGTTCTGTAACAGTAGTTGGGAATTCTATATTGCTTGGAAGATATAAACCAAGGTTTGCAAATAAAAAATCAAAAAGAGATCTGGAGAGGATACCATATACTCAAACTACAACAATACAAAGACAGTAAAAATGTGTAATGACAAGAGCAGCAGCCGCTACTAATAATATTTTTTCTTGTTGGATCTTCAACCAAAAAATAATGTAAAGAAAAAAGCAGTGTATGGTTTATCACTTCTGCTTATGGACAAGAGCTACTTCCCCTGCGGCTCACTAGGTTTATAACAAATAACAATAACAATAAGCTATGTAGAAAATGTCGTCCTTGATAGAAGCAGTAAAACGATATATCGAAGTTTGATTTGCACTGGTTATTATTGCGCCAATCACAATCTGCTCTCTAGAGTTGTTTCATATCTGTCATGATTGTACTTTGTAGCCTTGTTTGTAATTCACATCATGTCGTCGTCATAAACAATCCAACACTTTTTGTATAAACCCTTATGATTAGAAGTAATGAGGTATGGATAGATAGATAACGCTCAATCTCGTGCAACAAGATTATGTATAGAATCGCTAATATTATCTGGAGGCTTATGCATATGAACTTAAATTCTTAAGGATTATTCTTGTTTTATATTTTCTAATTTCTTTGAGATAGCTATTTGCACCTTTTTTGCTATTTCTGTTGCTATCTTTTTTATTTCTTGTGGATCATTATCTCCTGTTTCTTAGGATATTAAATCATATTCCCACTTGTTTTCAGCTCTTTTAACGGTTTCAGCTGTTTTATCTATTTTGTACATTTTTCTTATAGCAATATGTGAAAAGTTTTCTCCTCTTATGGCACCATGAAAATGTAATTTGTTAGATGGTATGCATATCGTATCTCCTTCGCTTTCAAAGAATGTTATATCCGTATCCCCAATTCCAAATTTGGTTACACCCACTCCTTCTTTTATTAAGCCAACAACTCCTTTTCCTTTTGTAGCTATAAGGATTTGATCAGATTCATGATAATGCAGTGTGGTCAGAGCACCATTTTGAAACGTTACATGGTACATTTCCTGTTCTGCAGAATTCATTTGCCCCAGAACTTCTCTTAATATAACGCTCCCTGTAAAATAATTTTGATTTACCTTGACTTCCTTAGCATTGCGGATATTTTCCATTTGCAAAGCGGTTCTTCTTGTTTGTTTGAAAATTATAAATATTTGCTATGAATGATACACAACAATATTCAACTGAGAGAATGAATGATAATCTACAATCAAACGCTTTATGAAAGAGAAAGACCCCCACTTGAACCTGTAAAAGTTAAAGTACGATAACATAACATATTATAGCGTAGTAATATACTGCCATACAAAACATTATTGCTATATCCTCATGCTAGGATATCAACAACAAATAATGAAGGCAACTGACGTTGAGAATATGCATCATCATAATATCGCTACTTTGGGAGATAAATTATACAACCTTCAAAATGAAATACACCAAACAGAGCAATTTGTTTCTAGGTACAAAAATACTGATAAAAAATACCTTAAGATCAGAGGTATAGCTGAACAAAATGTAAATGGACTATTAGCAGAACAAGGACCGCTATTAACTTCCGCTATCATTGCAGTTGTTCAGGCCTTAAGAGTAAATCCTGATAAATATGCCATTATTTTTGGCGATAGCGAATATGACAACAGCAGTGAATATCACGAAGGACTATTGGAGGTAGCAAGATCATTCCTAAAGATCTTATCAAACCAGAAGATAGATATGACAATGGTTGCAGTAGCAGTGAAAGAACAATAAATCCATATCAAACACCGGCGTCTCCTCTAGATGTATTTTCTAGTATTGGTTCTGCATGTTTGTGGTCTTGGCTGCACAAGGACCAAAAGGAGATAGTGGACCTCAGGGACCTCTAGGACCAGAAGCAACAAAACCAGCCAGAACAGCCCATTTAATAGTCATCAGGCATGTAGACAATTCTGGTATTGCATCATTGCCGATTAAAAGCATTGTAGTAACCCAAGACTTACGATGCAATAAGAATAATCCGTTGCCATAACTCATGTTTTTCCCTCTCTAGTTTATCCAACGATATT
>JAFAQB010000220.1 GCA_019246625.1 Nitrososphaeraceae archaeon | reverse complement strand
GTAACATCTTTTTCAACCTTGACCTAGTTTCTCTTTTTTTTCCTATTACAATTAAATCGACATGTTTGCGTTTAGCATACTCTACTATTGCAGATACTATTGATGTAGCTGTTACAACAACTTCCGTCTGTAGTTGAATATTATTGTTATCATCATTATTATCTCTATCTCTATTGTTATTGATTTCCTTTTGAATTATGTCAAACCATTGTTGTGCTTCTTTTTTAGCGCCTTTCAAAATTTGTTTTACTGGGTTAGGAATTGCAAGACCATCCATACCACCAAATGCTCCGGCTGGCGAATATGCATATCCTAGTCTTGAAAAGACTACATATAATGCGATTAATAGTTGAACACTATCTCTATCCTTCTCTTTTTTGGCTAATGCAATTGCACGATCCGCTGCATTCATAGATGATTGTGAACCATCTACTGCAATCAATATCCTCGAAAACTCACTTTTTATATGAGTCAATATATATTGATAGTATTATTTCTTCTGTCTCATAAATTTTAAGAACTTAGAATCAACAGTAAAAGTAACAAGTATTATTATTCGCGAATCATAATTAGGCTGGCTGGGGCAGTACGTTCTACTGATACCTCTCCTTCAACTAGGCCTCAAAATCAAAACTACTATTACAACGAATACCATGAAGGCATTATAGAGATAGCAAGCAAACTCTTTACTGAAGATGTTGTTAAAAGAGATGGTGGATAAGACGATGGTTGCAGCAGTGCAAGAAAAAGAGTCGGTATCAAGACTTTGTCAAGAGTAATCAAAAGATAATAGTGGACTGAAGTAGAGAACTCTACTATATGATTTCTTAGAGCGATAAACTAAATCACTTTAGCGTTGATCATGGATGCTTGTAATACCAGCTGAATGATATGTTTACCTTTCATTATCAAGATTTTTAGTAACTTTTTTCCCATATATCATGTGTAATGGATATACAAGGTTGGGAATCGTTATGGAAGACCCTTGCCACTATTGGAATTGCAAATCTTTTGCTGTTCTTTATTGTTATATTTGTACAGACGATAACCAACTCGTTACTCATTTGGATCTTGATTGCTATCGAGTCTGCATGTTATCTGGGTATTTTGATTGTGCGTCGGCATATCCGTCAACTTCTGCGGTGATATTGACTTGAGTAAAATCTGATTTATAATAAATGCCTAATCAGCTCTCGTAGAGAAAATATTTCCGAAATTAACACCATCTCAGATTGATCATATTGCTATCAAGATTCCTGAGATTCAAAAGCAGTATACAAAGGTAAAAGACGAGATAGAAGCAATTGACTACAAGCAAGCAATATCAAAGTATGAACTGGAGAATTTGAATAATCATATTGCAATCCTAAATAGAGATATCTATAACAAAAGGGACGAGTTAGCACTACTTAGTAATACTACCGACTCTTTTGTCTTCTACAATCAATTAAATCCATCAATTGATAGCCATACTCAAGGTTGTGTTTAACATGGTTAATGCCATGTGAAATATCAGGTATGAATTTATTATCAAGGATATTTTCAATATATGTTCTGACCCTTTTTACAGAGTTAGCTGCACGCCAAAGTTGATGAGGTCCAAGCTTTCTTCCTATTTCCCTTTCTATTTCCTTTTTAAATTCTTGTTCTGAGCCTTCTGTTATTAGTCTGCTATACTTTTGTAATCTGTTGTAGTTGTGGCATAGCTCTCTTATCTTCTTTAGATCTGAGGTTGTTAGTCTCCCAAGTAACTGTTCTATATCTTCTCTTCTTCTATTTGTTATTTGGAAAAGGCTTTGAACAAGTGCTTCTTCCTTTGGTTCTGACGAGTAGGAGGACAATGATATAGATTGGTCCTTATGTCTGGTAGTAGTAGCTGCTGCCGCTACAACCTTTGCTACTTTTCCTACTGCCTCCACTGCTCCTTGTTGCTTTCTTGATTGGTAATATTTATCAATACTAATTGAACTTATCTTAGAACCTTTAGTATCAACACCATTATGAAGGACGGAAATAACATCAACGATAATACTAGGGTAATTTGACTTTAACCTGTCACCAAAGTTTTCATAGTTTTCCATGATGTCTCCCATGATTTTTAATATTGTGTTGACGTTTACTTGTCGTCCTCCTGCTACTCTTTCCTGTTCTTGTTCTTTTTCATCTTTTTCTATTACCCTTGCGGCTAAAGTCAGAAAGTCGTATAACTGTATCTGGGAGAACACGTGGTTGTCATTATCGCTGCTATCGTAATTTACAATTCTACTGCAACTCGCAATTAACTTCAAGGCTGTAATCCAGTTGCCATGAGTTTTTATGATCGCCAAAGGAATCTTTGCCTGAGCAACATTTCTGTAACATTCGGAATCATCTTTTATTTTTAATATATCAAGACAATAGTCCAAAGCTTGCCTCAGAGATAAAGAATTAACGTTATTATTATACTCAGAAGAAAGTGCTGCAGGTGCTGTCATTGTTTGTTCACTATACCTCTATTGGTATCAGATAAGGGGAAATTCTCTCCATTTCTTCTTTCAGCCAGTGACAACTCCAGCAAAACCCACATTTTACACAGGTGAATTGTGTTCTGTTCCTACAAGAGTTGCAGTAAGCATATTCAGTATTTCTCAAATACTCATGCACTTTTGCTTGACCTCTTTGTAAGTATTTTTTCACTCAATATAACTACCACAAAGCACAACAAAAGCCTAACCTATAGAAAATATCAATGACATCTTATCTCTATATACCACATTGTGATCTATAGCCTTCTTCATGTTGTAAGGATAATTCATAAAAACGGCTGTTACCATAAAAACCTCCGTACATTCTCGATACCTTTACCTCTTCAGCAGCTTTCTTGAATCTATAAAAGAAGTATATGTCACCTTGCTCTAGAATCTCGGCATCCATACTACTACTATTATTATTACTCTTACATCTCAAGCGAACATAGTATATAGTATCTAGAATTAAGATTCAAATGACTAACTACTACCATCAATTGCGTACACTAGTAGTTAGTTTCCTTTGATACCATTTGCAACAAGTACTGAATAACAACCAAGACCACATTCTTCACAAATTGGTTTTAACCCTTTACTATCTGCGCTTCCTATGCAACATG
>JAFAQB010000211.1 GCA_019246625.1 Nitrososphaeraceae archaeon | reverse complement strand
AAGATATGATCATGCTTCTGACATTGTTTCAGGACTAGTAAATTTCAGAATAATGCGAGCTAATGGTAGGATGTTATTCTAAAAACCTACAGATTAGGATGACCATCGTAAAGAGATTTTCTTTAGTAATTACGCAATAGATCTATTGAATTTGTAGAAAGACTCATCCACATTTCTGCATTGAAGATGAAAGATTTATCGCAGGAGTATCGATATTATTATCATCATCATAAACCAACAATAAATGAGTTAATCCAGGTGTAATAAAGATAAGTGTTTCCATGGTAAACACTATGAAACTTGAGCATAGCCAGTTTGCTTGACATACAGCAAGTAGATAATAAGACTAGCTAACAGCTGCGTCTTTCTCCACTAGTTTTTTGATAGTCGTTACCGGGCCACAGACGATGTTTATTTCGCTGCACCCAATAAGATCAAAATCAAAATATACCCAAAATGCTTGGCCATAGGAACAGTTGGAGTTGAGGTGTTGGTGTATAGGTATATGTATCTCGGCCAAGCATGGGCATGATTCATTGCCTATATCTAAGGCTGCAGTGAAAGTAAATGTGAGGAAGGTATTAAACACCGCGTAGTGGCGTTTTGTAGCAAATTCATGAAATTGCTTTCACTAATATTACCTATCCACAAGGTCTTCGGATTTCATATCTGGCGATAACCTTTTTGTCTCTATCCTGAGAACCTATCCCGATCAATATCGGTCTGTCAGCATACTTCCTTGTCTTAGCAAAGTCTCTACCCCTTCACTACATTCTCTATCTATTCCTCGCGAATTTGTAAGGTCTGCTACAAACTCCTGAGCTTCATCAAATACAAACAGAATATATGGCCTTACCTTTTTCTTCTATGTAAGAATTCTCTGCTCAAATCCTTTGATGATATCATTAACAGCTATGTATATCATTAATGTGTTTTCAAACTCATTGCTATCAGAAGCATTGCAGTTAGAACAAATTGTTGCCAGCCAACAGTAGCCAGTCATTCAGGTATTTTAGATGAAAAAAGAGGCTAGAAGTTTTAATTAGTTTTATTTTTGCATGCTGCTTTAAAACTGCTATAGTTTTAGTGTCATAACCCTTTCGATTATCCTTGAATGATCAGCTTCTGGTTCTGTAGTTATGTAAAGAAGATGTTCGTCGCCTAATGGCATGGTAATACGTTTAATCTTTTCATATTCTGCTAGTACATATTTTCCTTTTCCTATTTTTGGTGCAAGTTTGGTACGAGTTTTCCATGAATTTACAGCCAGTTCAAGTAAGGAGAAAGAAGATTTCAAAAAAGAGCCAAGAGGATACTGGACACTCTACCAGAAGGATTTACAATAGTATCAATAGATGAATCATTCTTTTTCTATGACTCTTGTTAGAAGAGTGTGGATATACAAGAATATTAAACCAGTGGTTAAGATTACAGGTTCGCATAAACACCTATGTTTGTTTGGTGCAGTAGATTTGAATGGCAAGCAGCTGTTTAGAGAGTATGACAGATTTAATGAGGATTATTTTTTGCAGCATAAGCTAGGATCCCTGACCAAGAATCAAAAACGAACCC
This sequence comes from Nitrososphaeraceae archaeon, assembly GCA_019246625.1. Classification (GTDB taxonomy): domain Archaea; phylum Thermoproteota; class Nitrososphaeria; order Nitrososphaerales; family Nitrososphaeraceae; genus Nitrososphaera_A. The sequence continues at coordinate 2,678 of JAFAQB010000211.1, read as the reverse complement.
ATCATTAGCGATAACATTACATTCAATAGGCGTATTAATATCAACCAAGAGGTAATCATTACTCAAAAGTTGTTTCTTATTACCAGAAGAACAAATAATATTTCCACCTTCCGGAATATTCTTGTTAAAGGTTGTTGAGACTGCTAAATTATCATTTGAGCCGTCTATTACAGAGACGCTATTAAGATATTTGTTAGTAACATATATCATATTTGTCTTTGGATCAATAGCTATGTTAGATGGAGAGCCCCCTGTAATTACTGTTTTCACTACCTTGTTAGAGGTGGTGTCTATTACAGACACAGTACCATCCTCTGAGTTTGCAACGTACAACTTGTTGGTGTTCTGATTAAAGGCCATTTCAAATGGACTATAATCTATGCCAATGGTTTTCACCACCTTGTCTGATGTACCATCTATTACAGAAATTGAATTAGAACGAGTATTACTTATATACACAGTGTTTGTACTCGGACTTATAGCTACACCTTGTGGAGTATCTCCCACTCTGATATCAGTAATATGGTAGTTAAAAATATTATTACTATCTGTATAATAATCTATCACAGATACTGTACCGGCGGGTGAATTTCCGTTTGCAATGTACAACTTGTGTGTGGTTGGATTAACGGCGAAGGCCCGCACATTCAGAGTACGATCTAATACACGGAATAATCCGACGTTGACATCTGTTATCTTGTCATTATACTCAGTACTTAGAACACTTACTGATTTGTTAACTACATTAGCAACAAACACATATTTACTCGTTGAATCAATGACCAGTTTAAGAGGGAGATAGGTTATGGTTTTGTCCCCCTCAGATTCAGATATTGGTAGGATTATTTTGTTGGTCGTACCATCTATAACAACCACTTTATCCTTTCCCTCTGTAACATAGATTTTATTGCTAGATGGATCAGCAGATATACCATAAGGAGAACTGTCCATAGTGATATTTTGTACTACTTTGCTTGTTGTAACATCTATTACTGACACTATATCAGATCCGGAACTTGCAACATACAGCTTGTTTGTGTTTGCGTTAAAAGCTATGCCTGCTGGAGAAAGGCCTACTCCACCAATTCCAGGCTCAATAAGTTGGCTATTAGAACTTTGAACTCTTAATGAATCAATCATTCTCTGTATGATCTGTAGATAGCTAGACAAATGTGAGCCTGGCTCTTCGATATATGAAATGTAATACTTTCTATTACTCTTTAATGTATCTATATAAATATCAATTTCCTGATTATATCCGCCGGTATTGTTAGTATATCCATAAGTTAATGCAGTAGCTGGATTACCAGCAATAGTTGTTGAATGCGATTGAATAAGAGTATAACCACCTGCCTTATTATTGTCTACATCTACAGCGATTTGATCTTTTAGATCTTTTATATTGGTCTGAATAATTCCTATGCTTATATTCATATTCGTAGGGGACTGAAATTCTATTTGTTTGTTCGTCATATTTGCTTTTTTTATCCAATCAGAAGGATATTGCATACTTATGCCGTTGGTGTCATTTTGATACTTGGTGAAATGTACCTTATTTATAGGAAGAAGTGTATCAATTTAAATGAATTAATCATTTCATTTACACTTGATAGGTAATTAGCATATTCCGATGCTTTAGCTGAATATGTAAGTGTATATATTTTATCATCATTGATGGCAAATATTTTGCGAATAATATATTCTTGCCCTTTTTGGTCTCTGTATTTATATACTACTTCACCGGTTTGGTGTATGGTTTCTCCAAGGTTGGTCTTGACTAATGGATTATTTGTATTTGTTGATTTATTAAGCAACTTAAAATCTTTGTAGCCGTCTCGGTAAGAATTAGTATCATTATTGACAAAGTCATCTAAAGCTCGATTTGTAGAAGGTTGAACCGTTATACGAAGGTTTTCTTGGAAAGTATCTGATGTGTTTAGAACTGGAGCTGAAAATGTAACACTTCTGCTATTCTCAGAAGGTAAGCCCCAGTTAGGAGGATAGTCTATTGTTATTCCTAAACTAGGGTTTCTATATGTAGGGAAACGCTCCTTTAATTGTTGTTGTACCAAAAGAGAGTTATTAGAACTTTGTAAAGGGTACGTATTGTTTGTTGAGTTTTGGGTTTGTGCCATCACAGCTTTGTCTAAAATAATGCATGACATAAATAACATCAACAATAACGTTTGAACAGTTACAGAGATTAGCTTCTTTCTTAGAAAAAAAACCTCGTTTGTTCATTTTCCATACATACAAGATAAAATTGAGATAATTTATTAGATAAATTTAACTTCACAATGCTTTTTATTTTGATAATATTTAATTAATATTGCTTCTAAATATGAGAAAATATTATAAGTCTTTTTCTATTTCTATGCAGAAAGAGCAACCACATATTCACAGTCTGGCAGCATATGGTATTATTGGTGATACGCGAGTATGAAGGAAAGAGTTACAGGACATTTGTGAATGGCTAGTCGAAGCGTATTACCTTAGAATAATCTTTAGTCATAGAAAGTATTATCAACTCTCCTGCAGGTAACTCTCATGGTTTAGCTCATTCGTATATTGGTGGAAATCTGACCGATCCTCATCTTTCTTTTCGGGATCCATGCGTTTTTCTTTTGCATTCAAACGTCGATCGGCTTTGGGCAATGTGGCAGCAAGGAAATCCGGCA
>JAFAQB010000275.1 GCA_019246625.1 Nitrososphaeraceae archaeon | reverse complement strand
GGCCCTGTAGAAACCAGGTTTTCATTTGATTATCAGTCAAAGCTTTCTAAGAGCATTATACTCTACACCTATTGAGGGAGTCAAGGTATGTAAGACTAGCTAATACCATGATGCGTGTTTTGAAGAATGCTAGAATACCGTTATTTCTATTCAAAAAGAGTAATCACATATTTACTGTTTGGCAGCATTTAATATTGTTAGTAATAAGACAGTACGAAGGAAAGAGTTATAGGATGTTTGTGGAATGGTTAGTTGAAGCATATTATCTCAGAATGTTTCTTCAGTTATCACATATACCTCACTATACTACTCTTCAAAAGTTTTCTTGTAGGATTAATGGCACACTACTAGAGAAGATAATTTCCTCATTCATATTATTAATTTCAAACGTCAGAAGAATATTTGCAGGAATAGACTCTACAGGATTCAAGATAACTCATGCTTCACAGTATTATACTGAACGAATGGGAGGGAGGAGAAAATATGCCAAATTATCTATTGGAGCTGATGTGCTGCAGCAAATTATATGTACAATTAAGATAAGACGATCTCCTACAAGACATGATAATGTTGATTTCCGACGAATTATAACGAGGACATCTAGTATTCTTCCCTTATCAGTAGTTACAGCTGATAAGGGGTATGATAGTGAAGAGAATCATGTTCTGGTTAGAGAACCATTACAGGGGTTTAGCATAATACCAGCTCGATATGAATATGTCCCTATATGGAATACATTTGGCCGATATAGAAAACAGATGAAACGTGGTTATTCTAAACTATTGTACAATCAAAGGAACAAAAATGAAACTATTGTTTCGGTAATAAAACGATTATTTGGAGAACATATAAGATCACAGTTGATAAGAACACAGAACAGAGAATTGTCATTTAGATGTATAGCCTATAACGCACACAGGATAACCAATCTTACTCTAATAATTTGATGATTTCTACAAAGCCGAAGTCAGGATATAATAATAATAATAATAGAACAATGACCAGGTTTATCTGCAAACGCTGTAATACGGAATTTACATCGAGAGATCAGATAATGAAATTATCACAACATATTATAGACAAGCATCATGGTAAGATGTATTTACCTTATGGGATGATAAAGAATGATTTTTAGATAGTCGACGAAGAATAGTCTATAACGTCTTAAAGACTCCTGACAAATTTCTCACCTTGTCTTCAAAGTCCAAAGTATCCTTAACTCACAGGTTAGAAAACCATCCATCCTTAGTCTTAAAGACTATTTCATTTGCAATCATGTTTCCCTATTGTAACCTTATAATACTATTCTAATTTATCTATTAGAATAGATCAAAAAACAGCCTACAGCATAGGTTCCCTTTTGTTCTCTCTTCTGCGTTTCCTAAAGTTATATGCTAGAATTATTATTATTATTATACTTCCAATAATTACATAGATTAAAGTACGATCAGATGTCAGAGGAATTATGCCTAACTTGGGAATCACATACACAACTTTACCAATGTAATTTTTTTCTATTATAGGATAATCAACTAATGGGATGGAGATAGGATTGGCATCACCTTTTGTTCTAATAATTCTATTACTATGAATATCCATTCTAATTGCCGCAACTCTATGTACGATTGTTAGATGTTGACCTGTTCTTGTCACACCATATGATTTGAAAACTATGATATCACCGACCTTCAAATTATTAAAAGAAGAAGAAGAAGAAGAAGAATTATTATTACTATGTTGTATAATTACCAAGTCTCCTACGTTAAGAGTCGGAATCATGCTACCGCTTGAAACTACATAAACTGGGTTAGTCGTTCCTAATACAAACTTGGTACCTATTATAAAAATTGCAATTACAATAGATAAGACAATCACAATGTATGCAATATGTTTTAGTATAGTCAATTCAGCCAGCAGCAATCACTTGTCACACCTTTTTGTTTGTTTTTATAAGAGGGGAATATGCCGATAATAAATAATAGAATTTCTACATTTAAAGAAATAAGAAAAGTAGTCGAATATCGTGATAGGAGAACTAAAGCAATCGTTTACACTACACCAATAACATTCTTACTATACTACTGCTTTGTATTATTCAGAAAGCCTATTAGGTCTATCCCGCAAACTATAACTAGTTATAGCTATAACTAGAGTTTAGATGCTATTTTTCGTATTATTAAAACATCATAACATTCTATATTAAACCCATGTACATATATATAGCATCGATAGAGTAATTGATTTCACACGACATGAAATGTTCGGTTTACAGAACAACTTTCCTAATTTTTCAGAATTGTCAGTTAAAATGTTATATTGATGAGTATCACAAGAGAAAGGAGAATATTATTCTGTATCCAAATGTTTTAGCAATATCAATGTAGAAAGAGATCAACATTGGATATCTACGATTCATTACTTTTATTAGAAATTTCACAGCTCATATACGCTCGAATGAATTTGGTACTTTATTCGTTCTTGTTATAATGGAATGATGACAATAGGTAATTGCAGCTGTATCATATGACCCATATACTGCAAAAGACTGTGTTGTAAAGCTGTACTTGATTGTATATATGGGTGCGGAAGACTAAGAACTCACATTTTGGCATGTCTCCATATTTCCGGTATTAACTTCTAAACGATAATAAAATCAAGGCTTTTAGATGAGAACAGATGACAACAATATTTTTTGTTATAGCGATTGCATTTTCTATAGTATTTGCTGCCAGCAATATGAGTATGGCGGCAACACACATTACATCTTCTGGTGGTAGGAATCTTCATCAGAATAATGGTGATTCAATATCAACGCTTCAAAGTCACAAACCATGTCCTAACGGTTCAGCACCTGACGTTAACGGCAAGTGCCAAACAACAGTATGTCCTAACGGTTCAGCACCTGACGTTAACGGCAAGTGCCAAACAACAGTATGTCCTAACGGTTCAGCACCTGACGTTAACGGTAGCTGTACACGTACACCATCTAGACCAGGACAGCCATCTTCATCACTTGAAAACAACAACAGCACCATAGTATCTCAACCATCTCAACTCCTACCATCTTCACCAACAACAACCTGTCCTGATGGTTCCTCGCCTGATGCAAATGGTAAGTGTACGCCATTCCCACTTCCACCTATATAGTAATGATGTTAACAGATATTGCAGCAGGACAAATTAAAAATCAGATAGAGAAGAAGGCACATGGAATAACACATACTGACAAGGCAAGTAAGAATGATGATCAAGATTCTGGCGACGATGTTACTTTAGACAGGAGACTAGATGTATAAATATAATAGCACTAGCCACCATATAATGCCAATGGTACTGGAAAAATATCCCTACAGAAGCTGTGAATTTAGAAATAGATGATACCTGTTTAAGCCATTAGTATACGAATAAGACATTTGTTGAAGCTGAGGAAGAAATGACATCAGTATTCTGTTAGTATCTAGTTGTTTCCTTTTCAGAAGGACCTAACTGTATAGCCACCTCTACAGGCTCATTATCTTCGCTGAATAGTTAGTAAGCTTGAGGGGCCTTTTCATTAGCTGGTTTTTTGTTGTTGTTGCTATCATTACTTTGTTGCTGCTGTTGTTGTTTGTCGACTATCACTATTCCATTTCCGCTTTCACTACCATCATTGACTGCTACTTCTTTTTTCATTAATATA
>JAFAQB010000072.1 GCA_019246625.1 Nitrososphaeraceae archaeon | reverse complement strand
CATATACATTATTGACATTTGAGTTATTACTATCCAGAATACTAAAATTCAGCGTTGTTGAATTATCCCCAACAAATGGAACAAATGGAAAGGGTTGAAATACTATTTGATAATTGCCGACGGTTTTTGTTGCTCCAAAAAAATGTGCATAAGCTATATGTACATCTGCATTCTCTTTTCCTATGCTTTCAGTGCTTTTACTGTAAATAACCGTATTTATGATATCCTTATAACTACTTGTAAGGATAATAAAAATTAGAATAGCAATGGCGAACAGAATCATGCATTGAAACGGTACTGCTATACGTGAAGTGATTTTTCGTTGACCTCCCCCTCTTTATTGATTTTGCTGTTACTTAAATGAGTACACATTTACGATTTCCGATGTTTTACCTGCAATAAATATATGTTATTATCATTATTATTATTATAAATATCTAAAAGACACGTGTTTGCATATTGGTATTATGAAATCTCTATGTTGCAACATGGGTAGATTTTATTGGATCACTTCTTACTATGGTGATTATAGTCCCTCTGCAAAGCTGTATGTCGAAGGTATATCGGCTGGAGGCTTGCCATAGACTAGTGCAATTTCATCATGCTGATTAAGCTTGATATCCCTATAATTTACTCCTGGACTTACTTTTTTGCCGTTAACATATACGATTGGTGGAGTGTTCTTGCCATTAGCGATATCGCCAAATATCTGATTATTGCTAGATGTCTTATTCCATATGTCAAGAAACTGTCCTAATGTGTAGCTTTTCACTACCGGTGACTCTATGTGGATAACTCCTGATTCATCGTGTGTATGCAGCCAATAAAAGCATCCACTAGTAATACCAATTTGCGAAGGAATTTTGTGGGGTTGGCCATTAATGAATACGTCCAAGTGTACATGATTATGGAAAACAAGTTGTTCTAGGTTGTTGCATTGTATACCATCTATTGGTAATGCTGCAGCATTAGATCCCGAAAGTGCTTTAGAAGTTGCTACCGCATACCCAATACCTATTACGGCGGCCACTATCACGCTGATCGTAACCCATCTTTTGATTTTCTTGTCCCTTATAACTTTGTTAGCGCGACTTTGACGGTCTTTTTGTTTAATACCTTATCGAACCTCTAAGGAAGGATACACTTATCGTTTATATTAATTATCGAGATTTTTATAGAGAAGGATAACACGTACGCACAAACAAATCTAATGAGATGTATCCTATACTTCAATTTATGTAATTTTGATAAAATTGCAGTTAAGGAAACGCCTGTTAGTTATTACATGATCTAAGATGATAATGAGAATAATCATGCGGTCCGAGACAAATCTTTAGTATTTGGGAAAAATAGTTAATGGCGTTGTTCTTCTTTGTATGCTGTAAATGATATATAAAAAGGGACAGAACTGAATTGCAGCATCCTGCTACAATATATTCTATAATAATAATAAATTTAACTGGGGTCGGCCGGATTTGAACCGGCGGCCTCCAGCGCCCAAGGCTGGCATCATACCATGCTAGACAACGACCCCGCTTCTACCACGTGGTTATTGACAAAAACTACTTGGCATCTAAGAACACTACTATTTGCCAACATAATTTTAACTTTCGTTAAAATAAAGACCACTATATATATGCCGTCAATACAAAAAGTTTTAACCCATGAATTTTCTTGATTGTTACCAACAAGCTGGTAAGATAGCAGCCGAAGTACGGGAAAATACTCGAAAGAAATACCATGTTGGATCTACATTGTTTCAAATTTGTCAATCCATAGAATCTGAAGTTATAGTGAAGGGAGCTGCACCAGCATTTCCAGTTAATGTTAGCTTGAATGATGTAGCAGCACACTATACTGCAGAGCCAAACGACCAGATTGTAGTAAATGATACTGATGTATTAAAGATCGATATTGGAGTACATGTTCAAGGTTATATTGCTGATACCGCAGTAACAATTTGTTACAATCCAAAATATGATGCCCTAGTGAAATCTGCTGAGACTGCGTTAAACGAAGCAGTCAGAATAGCTAAAGTCAATACCAAAGCTAGCGATATTGGAAAAGTGATCGAAAGGGCAATATCAAAGCAAGGATTCAAGCCTATTCAGAACTTGAGCGGCCATTCATTAGAACAATACACAATTCATGCAGGAAGATCAATACCAAACATCTGGACGATTGGCTCATCATTTAACCTAGTTTCTAATCAAGCATATGCGATTGAACCATTTGTAACAACAAAGGATGGCCAGGGAGTGGTCTTTGAAGGTAAGGTTCGCAATATTTTTAGCATTACTTCCCGTAAACCAACTAAGGAAAAAGAAATAGATGAATTCCTTGAAGATATTTGGAATAGATTTAAGACTTTGCCATTTGCTCTCAGGTGGATGCTAGGCAAATACGAAGAAAAAACTGCTCGTCAATTTATAGACGCCTTAATAAAGAAGAGGAATATACATGCGTATCCTATTCTTGTAGAAGGAAATGGAAAGATGGTTGCCCAAGCAGAACACACGTTGATTCCTTCAGAGAGTTATATTAACATCATCACAGTATAGGCCACTGTTTCTTACTATTTGGTTAATTTTTGGTATTATTACTATTAACTCTTGCAAGAGTTTCTTCTATTCTGTTATTAAATTTTTTTGCTTTTTCTTTTGCTTTTCTGGTGGATATTCGCCGTAAATTGCAGTTATCATCACAATTCCTGAGCACTTGTTGCAGGTTGATGTCTTTTTATAGATATAATCATTAGCTTCAAAAATTCTTCTGTTCACTTGGCCACAATTTTGGCATGTCTCTACAGTATAAATAGTTGGAATTTCTTCTTTCTTTTTCTTTCCAAAGAAAAACAACGAGATTATTATTGTGCAACTCCTAATGTGTTTCCAATGCCGATGATCAAGACTGATTGTCCTAGAGAAGTCTTATCTTCAATTACAGAAAATACTGTACTGCTTACTTTGTCAAATGAATCAGAAATCTCCTTTCGCATAATAGTGATAGCATCTTGGATAGACTCCTTTATTATAACCGCATAAACAGGAATGTTAAAACTTGTCGCAACTTCTTCAATCTGATATTTCTCAACTCCGATGCCACCTATAGCAGCCCCAATGCCTTCAGCAACAGCACCTGTTGTTTCGCCTTCCAACTTCAATGCTGCATCTATCATTACTATAGCGTCAATTTTCAAACCAATCTCTCCTACTAATCTTTGAACTGCCTCCCCAGGCCTTCCTACAGCTCCACTAGGGCCTTCTGCTTTGAGCAAATACAATTTTCTATTCATGTATTCGCCTTCAGTATAGACAGTCTCTCGTGCGATTATTTTCTTATCTTTTCCAATCATCATTTTCCCAACAATCATTGGACCTATGCTGTCTCCTATTGGCTGACCCTCTTTGAAGGCACCTATTGCATTTTGCAATGCCTCTGCTTCTTGTAATAGAAGTGGCATCACCATTTGCAGTTGAACGAGTACGAACATGCTTGTTGTACGCTTGCCCATCAGATAAAAATGCCGTACAACCTTGTAAATCATATTTAGAGCAGTCGCTGCCTCAAGGATGTTCTCCACACGAGAAGCATGGGATTCAGTCATTCCCTCAGCCATTCTCTTGATTTCAGAACGAATCCTTTCGTCTCTGGTTCTAATGATATGATCTAGCTTTCCAATAATACCAGCTGGATCAAGGTCAACGGGCATAATTGTAAAATATTCAAGAAATCTGTCAATTCTCTCGCAGGGGTCAGTTGAAGGCTTGATTGAGGTTTTAATATAATCTATCGCTTCTTTCCTCGCCCTTTCTTTCATTGTCTTTAGTTTTGTTAGAGACTTTGAAACGTCACCGAGAATCATCCACGATTGAAATTTCTGACCATAGATCATCAAAAGAAAGATTGGTGCAAACCACAGAATGTACGTTAGAGGATTGGTACCTGAATCAGACCCTCCTCCAAAAATACTGTTAATTTGTAGTAGCAGAGAAAAGATAAGCATGTTTTAGAGTACCAATCCAAATTGATTGGATTTTTAATCACAATTAAAGGTTACTTTGCAACAAGTCAAACAGTTTATAGAGCCATCAGCTAATAATGATATAATAATAATGATCATGATGGTAACAACATTGCACATATTCTAAACGAGATCTACAATATTCTCAACAATGGATTTACCGTTTATTATTGAGAAAGCCATTAACATTAAAAATAAGGATTAAGACATTATTATTAGACTTTGACATCCGACGAGAACGAACAACAAAAAACAAAAAACAAAATTGCTTTTGTAATACTTAGAATGCCTGATGGGAAAGAACATGAAATACCATTGCCGGCCAAGACTTTTAAATCTGGTAGAGAAGGCTACTATGCTCAAGTGCCATCATTTGTTTATGAAAATGAGGTATATGGTGGTCAAATACAGATATGGAAAAAGGGTGATGGGAATAAAAATCAAGGCTAATAAATGACACGCATAGATAATCTGGATTAATTTTGAAAGAAGCTGCTGCTCGTATAGCTTGAAAATACTCAGTTGTAGATCATCCTCAATTACTTTGTTAATGTTATTCTTGATCTGTGATATAGGCAAACAGGATGCACGTGTTCATGTCTTAAGCCTCATGTGCTTGGCGGACCAATCTCGCAATAAAATGCTCCCAATTATATCAAGAGTAGATTCTTTCAACAAAGGGAGGCCGCACCTATCCACTTAACCGAGGGTTGGCAGCATGACTTTATTACATCTGGGAGTATAAAATCGCCCAACACATGATCTTTATAACAAGATATTCCCTTATTCAAAATAGATTATAATGGCTATACCAATCAATTACTTTCCTACTGATTTATTTAAAATGTGCTAAATTTAGAAAATTTAATTTTATGATTATTATTGTGTTTATCATATGAAAAGTTAAAATAAAAATTTAAGAACTTATTTATGACTTAGCATAAACTAGCATGGGAGTAGAAGATTATTAGTTGTACTTTACAGAGGAGAAATTTTCTTATTTGTGTTATTTACTATCTTGGCAACGTGATCGATAATCTTGGATGATGCAGAAAGATGATTATTAGCGTCAAATATGGTAGTCAATTCCATTGATGACAGGATTTTGGATATACTGGGATCTTCCTTTATAGCATGATAGAAATGATCTTTTCTCTCCTGTGAAGTAAACGCAATTCTTTGGATGTTCCTATATGCTTCAAATCTAGGGATCCCTTTCTTAACTAATGCTTCAAGGATAAATTCTGCATAGATTTGGCCCATAGTCATATCTAAGTTAGAAGCGATTCTTTCTTTATTTACCTTGAGTTCAGAAATAACGCTAGTCATTATATTTAGCATGTCGTCTAGGAGGATTATAGACATGGGAATAGTAAAGCGTTCACTTGCCGAATTCGATAGATCCCTCTCATGCCACAAAGCAATGTTTTCCATTGCGACACTAACAATAGATCGCAGAATCTTTGCAAGCGAAGACACCCTCTCACTTTTAATTGGATTGCGCTTAACTGGAACTGCACTACTTCCCATCTGATCCTTTCTGAATGGTTCGGCAACCTCGCCCAGTTCGGTTCTCTGCAGATTTCTGATCTCAATAGCAATTTTATCAAGCGTAGAACCCACAAGTGCAATCAAAAATTGCATCTCTGCAAATCGTTCACGAGGAATAACCTGTGTAGCAGCATCAACAGCATAAAGCCCCAAAGCCTTTGCTACGGTTTGCTGAACTTCTAATGCTCTTTCTCCCATTAAAGAGCCGGTCCCAACAACTCCTAGGGTCTTACAAAGTAAAAAACGTTTTTTGCCTTCTTCAATTCTTTCAATGTGCTTTGCCATTTCATCAGCCCATACGGCAAATTTTAATCCAAATGATATGATGCTTGAATGTTGTCCATGTGTTCTTCCAACTGCTGGTTGATTTCGAAATTCTATTGCCCTGCCAATCAGAATGTCAGCGAGTTTGGAAATTTTGGGCTCAATAATATTAAATGCATCCTTCATTTGCATTGAGGTGCTGGTATCTATGACGTCATTACTGGTAAGACCATAGTGGACCCAAGGCTTTGCTTTATCTGAACACTGTTCACTTAAACCCTCAACCAAAGCTGCCATATCGTGTTCACTTTTTGCCTCTAATTCCTTGACCCTCTTGAGCGTAACCCTGCCGGATTTTGCTTGCTTTAGAATTTCCTTAGCAGCATCATCTGGAATCATCTTGATTTGGGCTTGCGATTCTGCTACAGCAGCCTCAAAGTCCAATTGATATTGTAACCGTTCCTTTTCTTCGAATATTTGCTTGATTTCAGTGCTTCCATATCGTCCCGAATCAATTGGTAGAATAGGCATATCTGTTATCTATCTCTCTTACACATACAACAGCAAATAGTAGAAAAATAAACCTTGTCAATCCTAATGCATTTGGCTCTAAACATTCTTAAATGGTAAAATTCAACATTGTGCATTCATTGAATCCTGTGTATTTTACATTATAGTGGATAACCTGCTGTAAATTTGTGGTGGCAGGGTATCATAGACTTTGGACTTCAAATATTGTCTACCTTAAAATCTCTTTATGGGAATATTCAACAGATTTTCGAAGGTGACTTAAAGAAACTGTAAACGAAAGACATCTAGTAGTAGGTATGAGAATTACCATACACAACATTTTAAGATCGCATATCAGGCAATGCTTATAATAACTTCTAGATAAATCCATTTGATGACATAAGATGAGTGAATTATTAACTAAAAGTGGTAACCATAAGGTTAGGAAAGTTAATGACTTTGAATTTCGTATAGAAAAGGATCCCTCTAAGGGAATGAGGGTGCCCGTTACAATTTATGCTACTGATAATCTTGTTTCGAAGATGGTTGCCGATAGAACAGTTGATCAGGCGGCTAATGTCTCAACACTTCCCGGAGTAAGGAAACATGTTGTCGTTCTTCCAGATGGCCACGAAGGATATGGATTCCCTGTAGGTGGAGTAGCCGCACTTGACCTTGAAGAGGGTGTTATCAGCCCAGGTGGAGTTGGATATGATATTAATTGTGGCGTAAGGTTGCTTAGAACAAGCTTAACCGAAAAAGACACCAGGCCAAAAATAAAAGACGTTGTAAATGAATTATTTAGATCTATTCCTTTGGGAGTTGGTAGAGAAGGATCCATTAAACTAAGCAAATCAGAGCTTGACGAATTGCTTGTAGATGGTGTAAATTGGGCTATTGAGCACAGCTATGGATGGGAAGAAGACGCAGAAGTTTGTGAGGAAGGCGGAAGAATGGTTGGAGCCGAACCCACAAGTGTTTCAGATATAGCGAGAAAGCGAGGCTCCCTCCAACTAGGTAGTTTGGGTTCGGGAAATCATTTTCTTGAGGTACAGAAAGTTAATAAAATCTTTGATGAAAGTGCTGCAAAAGCCATGGGCATAGACCAAGAGGGACAGATGACGGTTTTAATCCATTGTGGTTCAAGAGGATTTGGGCATCAGGTATGCAGCGATTATTTGCGTGTTTCAGAATTTGCTTTACGGAAATATGGTATGAAAATTGCAGATAGAGAGCTAGCATGCGTGCCAAATAATTCATCAGAAGGTGAAGATTACCGCAAGGCAATGTATTGTGCTTTAAACTTTGCATGGTGTAACAGGCAGTTGATAACACATTGGACGAGAAAGACGTTTCAAAAAGTATTTGGGATGCCTGAACAACAATTAGATATGAAACTTGTATACGATGTTTCACATAATATTGCCAAAACAGAGCGCCACAAAGTCGAAGATGGACAAATGCGTAATCTGATTATTCATAGAAAAGGAGCTACTAGAGCTTTTCCTGCAGGTATGGATCAAATACCGTCTAAATATCGAAATGTCGGCCAACCTGTAATTGTACCAGGATCTATGGGAACTGCAAGTTGGATCTTATTGGGCAGCAAGAAATCTTTTGATTTGAGTTTTGGATCTACTGCCCATGGTGCAGGTAGAACAATGTCAAGATCAGCTGCAAAACGGAGCTATTCTGCAGAAGATGTCAAAAATGGGTTAGAATCAAAAGGCATCTACGTCAAGGCGTTAACAAAGGAAGGTGTGGTAGAGGAAACGCCTTATGCCTACAAAGATGTAGATGCAGTTGCTGATGTATCTCATTCACTTGGAATAGCAACTAAAGTGGCAAGACTAGTTCCGATCGGGGTGATAAAGGGATAATGTCGAAGGAAGAAGAATTACAAGATCCAGATATTGCAATTATCAAAGCTCGAAAAATGAAGGCACTCAGGGAACAAGCAGCTGCACTTGAAAGGGCAAGGATAAAAAACCAAGAAGAGCAACAATCAAGTACACGATCAAAAAAAACTGATAGAGAAATTATATCTGACTACTTGTACAATAGGGGTGAAGAGGTCCTAAATATTGCAGAAACTCAGTTCCCAATCCAGACAAAATCACTAATCAGTGGAATCGTAGAATTAATTAAAATGGGAGAAGTTAAACAAAGAATATCAGGTGGCGAGTTATTGGCATTATTCCGATCTGTTGGACTAAACGTTCGGATTAATACTAGTATCAAAATAGAAGATCATGGTAAGTTGGTTTCATTCTCCGACAAATTGAAGCAAGGTAATGAAGAAAAAACCGATGGCTAATAATAATAGTAATAATGATGGCAGATATATAGGCACCTTCATATTGGATTTTCAGACTACTAATTTTGAATCAGATTCTAAAATCGCAAGAGACATGCTCTATGAATATCAAAAAATATGTAATCTTTACGATGATCGTAATATTTTTGCATTGGATGACCCAGTTTCGAGTGCAGGATGGTCATTTGCAAAGTTGTTTCTGTCGGGAGAATTTATTGAAAAAATATATGAGGTAAAGTCTAACGAAATCGATCGTACACGAGACAAAAAGTTTGAAGACAAGTTTGTCTCATGGTTGAACATGAGATTAAAAAGTAATAAATGCGGAGCACAAGTAAAAATTGCTATGGAAATGAAATAAAGAGACGCTGGCATCTTTGTGTTGATAGGCAAGAATCTTGTAATCAGCATGCGTTGCAACTTGATATGCAATGCTGTTACATATTTTAAAAAGTAAGAAGAATATCTATATACATACTGTGCCATCTGCCATCACTAAGCATGATTCGTTGGTAGGTTATACACTTTTTGTATATATTGCCGCCGCAGTACATCCATCACTAGCGCTGAAAATACCTCATTTGTATCCCAGACAAGTGCCTTAACTATATAGTTAGACGATAAAATCCTTGGCTGAACAAAATATGTATGGATAACAAATTAGAAAACTAGAAAAGATTAATTATGTCAAAATTATTTCAAAAGCTGTTACAAACACATGACTGACTGGGATTTGCTCACACCTGGAATAGGCCTTACTTCGATTGGAATTTGTGGTGTCGGACTTTCACTTGCAGGCATAGCAAAGACATTTGTGGAAGGAATGCACGCGGTTTCACTTTTAACTATGTTTATTGGCATGATTTTCCTTGCATCTGGTTTGTTTAAAGATGGTTTTCCATCAACTGGACGAGCAAAGTCGGCTACTTTTATTACACTGGGTTTTCTTGTAACCTTTGGTGTTGCTGCCGCTGTTACTGTAAGTGCGCAAGTTCCAAGTATCTTTGCATACATAGGATTAATGATGATTATTTCAATTCCAGCTGCAGTTTTAACCGTTGCGTCATATAGAAGAACGCCATACATCAAAGCACTTGCAGTTATTTTTATCGGAGGTGCCATTGTGGGCGGTGCTAGTTTTTATGTATTTGGATTAGTCACTCCGAAACCTCCTGCTCCTCCACAAACAAGTGGAGGAGGAGGCAACGCCACTACTGGGCAAGCAGCAGCTCCTCCTCCGAATCTCTCCCAAATCATCAAGGTGACCATCCTACCTGGTGCATCTGCTAAAGGTAATCCTAATTTTGATCCCAAGGACCTTAGCGTTCCAAAAAAGGCAGGCATACGATGGACAAATAATGATAACGTTCCTCACACTGTGACAAGTTACAAAGACAGCGGCAAGTCCTTTGATTCTTCCCTAATCATGCCAAAAAAAACATTTACGCTTGATACGAGTAAATTGACTCAAAATGAGTACGATTACTTTTGCACCATCCATCCATTTATGCGAGCTAAATTCACGATAGGTGTTACTGCATCTGCTGGAAAAAACTCAGCAACTAGTACTGGTGCTGCTGCTTCCAGTACAGCTGGGACTGGTGGTGCTGCAATTCAAAGCGCAAAGCCCGCTGCTGCAGCTCCAGCAGGCGCCACGTCCATAACTATCTTGGCAGGCGCTTCTACACAGGGAAATCCCAATTTTGACCCAGCAGCTGGTAAGGTACCTCTTGGCAGCAAAGTAGTATGGCAGAATAAAGACAACACTATTCATACAGCCACATCTG